>NZ_JAUOET010000025.1:0-64716 GCF_031932075.1 Shewanella sp. SP1S2-4 | reverse complement strand
ACCTCACAACCCTTCATATTGCAAAGGATATAAATTGACCTGTATAACTCCTTACCAAGGTTTCCTTTTAATATTTTAAAACGGTACTTCGGAGTCCAAACAATATGATATTTGCAACGCCAATAAACATGTGATGAACTTCTATAATCGCCCATGCTTTTCGTTTCCTCTTACTTGTGGTGAATAAGAAGTCTCTTTTAGCATGGGCGTAATTCAGGCTATAGCCTCAAGGAACAATCACCACCGCCAGAGGCGGTGGTTTTGGGATGACAACAAAAAACCAGCCAAATGGCTGGTTTTTATGGGGCATATCATCGCCGTGATGGGTAGGTAATTCCTAAACTCACTGCAAACTCAACTTATTACGACTTGCTAGCAGTCGCGTAGCTAAGGCTAATGCAACAAAATGTACAACGACGAAATACCTGGTTCGACTGCATTACGCCTGTGGGCGCATCGCTGGGAACAGGATCACGTCACGGATAGTATGAGTGTTAGTGAACAACATCACTAAACGGTCGATACCAATACCTTGACCTGCCGTTGGTGGTAAACCGTGTTCCAGTGCAGTGATATAGTCTGCATCGTAGAACATAGCTTCATCGTCGCCGGCATCTTTCGCGTCAACCTGCGCTTTAAAGCGGTTGTCTTGATCTTCAGCATCGTTCAGCTCGCTAAAGCCGTTAGCCACTTCGCGGCCACCGATGAAGAATTCGAAACGGTCAGTGATGAAATGGTTGTCATCATTACGACGTGCCAATGGTGAAATGTCCGCTGGGTAGCCAGTGATGAACGTTGGTTGCATCAATTGCCATTCAGCAGTTTCACCGAAGATTTCTTCAAGCAGCTGACCACAAGTCCAGAACTTCTCAATCTTCATGCCTAAGCTTTTCGCTAAATCGCGCATGAATTCAACATCTTTCACTTGCTCATAGGTCATAGCTTGGATAGTCGCGTTATCAGGATTGTACTTCTGAATCGCTTCTAACATGCTTAAACGTGCGTATGGGCCGCCGAAATCGACTGTGTGCTCGCCGTATGGCATTTGCGCACTGCCAAGCAGTTCGATAGCAATCGAGCTGAGCATTTCTTCGGTTAAGTCCATCAGATCTTTGTAGTCTGCATAAGCCATATAGAATTCCATCATAGTGAATTCTGGGTTATGACGTGGCGACAGACCTTCGTTACGGAAGTTACGGTTGATTTCGAACACACGCTCAAAACCACCAACCACTAAACGCTTCAGGTATAATTCTGGCGCGATACGCAGGTACATTGGCATGTCTAAGGCGTTGTGATGGGTGATAAAAGGACGAGCCGAAGCGCCACCTGGGATCACGTGCATCATAGGGGTTTCAACTTCCATGAACTCTTTTTTGATCATGAAGTTACGGATTGCAGAAACCACTTTAGAACGCATGATGAAGGCATTGCGCGAATCTTCGTTAACGATCAGATCCACGTAACGTTGACGGTAGCGCATTTCTTGATCGGCAAGACCATAATAGTCCGCAGGCAATGGGCGCAGTGCCTTGGTCAGTAGCTCGTACTGTTCCATGTTGACGTATAAGTCACCTTTGCCAGACAAATGCAACTGACCGGTTACACCGATAATGTCACCGATATCCAGACCTTGAAAACGCTCTTTCAAATCAGCTTGTACGCTTTTTTCAGCATAGGCTTGAATACGGCCAGACACGTCTTGGATCACTAAGAAAGGACCACGTTTTGCCATAATGCGGCCAGCAATGCTGGTCTTAAAACCTAAGGCTTCGAGTTCTTCTTTAGTGTTTTGACCATACTGTGCTTGCAGTTCAGCCGCTTTATGGGTGCGACGGAAAGTATTTGGATGCGCATTAGCGCTACAGTTTGGGCGAATGCTTTCTAGCTTGGCACGGCGCTCGGCGATCAGTTTGTTCTCATCAATTACTTGTTCAGTCATCTTATTTCTCGTCTATACCTTGAATTAATTACAGCCCAGATTTCAAACTGGCTTCGATAAACTTATCCAGATCGCCATCGAGTACCGCTTGAGTGCTACGGTTTTCAACGCCTGTGCGTAAGTCTTTAATGCGGGCATCGTCTAATACATAAGAGCGAATTTGACTGCCCCAGCCGATATCAGACTTAGCGTCTTCTGCGGCCTGTTTGTCGGCATTTTGCTTGAGCATTTCTAACTCAAACAGTTTTGCTTTCAGCTGCTTCATCGCAGCGTCTTTGTTCTTGTGCTGTGAACGGTCGTTCTGACACTGCACAACTGTGTTAGTCGGTAAGTGGGTAATACGAATCGCCGATTCTGTTTTGTTAACGTGCTGACCACCCGCGCCCGATGCGCGGTAAGTGTCGATACGCAGATCCGATGGGTTGATATCGATAGTGATATCGTCGTCGATTTCTGGGTAAACGAACACAGAGCAGAATGACGTATGACGACGACCCGATGAGTCGAATGGCGACTTACGCACTAAGCGGTGCACGCCCGTTTCGGTACGTAACCAACCGAACGCATATTCGCCAGTGAACTTAATGGTCGCGCCTTTAATACCGGCCACGTCACCATCAGTCACTTCCATCAACTCTGGGCTAAAACCATGGGCTTCGCCCCAACGCAGGTACATACGCAGCACCATGTTGGCCCAATCTTGGGCTTCGGTACCACCACTGCCAGACTGAATGTCTAAATAACAGTTTGACGCATCTTGCGGGCCGGAGAACATACGGCGGAATTCGAGATCGGCAAGGCGGCTTTCGAGATAATCCAGCTCTTTACTGGTTTCGTTGAACGTGTCTTCGTCTTCCTCTTCAATAGCCAGCTCGAGTAAGCCTTCAACATCTTCAAGACCTGAGTCCATATCGTCTATGGTTTTGACCACAGCTTCTAGGCTGGCGCGCTCTTTGCCTAAGGCTTGGGCGCGCTCTGGGTCATTCCACACTTCTGAACTTTCAAGCTCACGGGTAACTTCTTCTAGACGCTCATTTTTGGCATCGTAGTCAAAGATACCCCCTAAGAAGCTGCGTGCGCTCGGCAAGCTCCTTAATTTTGAATTTTACTGGATTAACTTCAAACATGAATTTTCAACTTTCTTTATTTGGCCGCTTTAATTGATCTTCCACTAAAAGAGGCAGTGATTAACAGTATTTGCAACCGCGCATTTTAACCTAACCAGGCTGGTAAACCTAGGGGGGCACTGTTCATTAAATGGGATAACGAGGATTATTTTCCGGCCTAAAAGACCACATTGCCACCGCCGAGACTAACAAAAAGCGCGGAGTTAAGACTGTGATCTTACTTAAATTTAGCTAAGCCAAGTGATTCAGTAGGCCAAACGCGCCCCAAAGTACGACTAACTTACCAAGAAAACATTCTTAATATCAATTAATTACCACTAAAAAGCCCAAATACCACCAACCTAATCACGGCTCAATTCGAACAAACATTCATCAGCGCACAGTCTGCACTAGGTTTGTGATTCAAGCTGCAATTCTGTTGCAAACTTCCCTCGCCCATAAGCGTCTTCTAAAGCTGTCTAGGTATACTCGAAGCAACCTAAGCCTGCAGCCCCGCGCTATAGCAGCTAAGCACCCTACATATAAAAAGGCCATGGGATGATAGAACTTCGAATTGATGACCAAGTGTTATCGGTTAACTCGACCGATAACCTACTGCAAGCGGCGCATGCTGCGGGCATAGCCATACCCAGCTTATGTGATCCCAGCGCAGCCTCGCAGCAATTAGGCACTCATGCACACACTCACGCACAAGCAGACAAGCAAGCCTGCAATTTGTGTGTCGTCCAAATTGAAAATGCCGATGCCAGTTTGCGCTGCGTACGCGCCTGCGAAACGCTGGTCGCAGCGGGCATGCGGGTGATAACTCAGTCCGAATGGTTAAGTCAACAGCGCAAACAAGCGCTGACTGAAATCTTGAGTGATCACTTCGCCGATTGCGAAGCCCCGTGCCAACAGGCATGCCCTGCGGGCGTCGATGTGCAGAGTTACCTGTATCACATCGCCCAAGGCAACCATACCGAAGCCGTTAAAGTCATTAAACAAACCTTGCCACTGCCGCTATCTATTGGCCGAGTTTGCCCCGCTTTTTGTGAGGCACAATGTCGCCGTGGGCTTGTCGATGAGCCCATCGCTATTCGTCAATTAAAACGCCACGCCGCTGATCTCGATCTCGCCGATGGCGAAAAGGGCGGCACGAGTTATGTGCCGCCACGCCAAGCCGACACGGGCAAAAAAGTCGCGATTATCGGGGCGGGCCCAGCAGGGTTAAGTGCCGGATATTACTTATCAAACCAAGGCCATAGCGTTGAGATATTCGAAGCCATGCCACAAGCGGGTGGCTGGCTGCGCTATGGTATTCCTGAGTATCGTTTGCCTAAGGCGATACTCGATAAAGAAATCGAACTCTTGTGCCATAACGGCTTAACCATACATACAGACACGCGCCTCGGCCATGAGGTGCATTTAAATCAATTAGTTGAAGATTTCGATGCCGTCTGTCTTGCGATCGGCGCCCAAAAAGCCGTGCCTATGGATTATCCCGGCAGCACACTCAAAGGTTGCTACTTAGGTGTCGATTACTTAAAAGATCATTGTCTCGACAAGGCACTCCTACTGGGTAAAAAAGTCGCCGTCATTGGCGGCGGCAATACCGCTATCGATTGCGCCCGCACTGCGGTGCGTGAAGGTTGCGATGTCACCTTAATTTACCGCCGCACCCGCGCAGAAATGCCCGCCGAAGCTTACGAAGTACACGAGGCCGAAGTCGAAGGGGTGAAGTTTCATTTTTTAACCAATCCGCTTGAAAACCATAGCGATGCTCACGGCAGAGTCCATTCAGTCACCTTCGCGAAGATGGCACTCGGCGAAGCCGATGCCTCTGGCAGACGCGCTCCCGTTGATACCGGTGAAACCTTTACCCAAGATTTTGATACTGTAATAGCCGCAGTATCGCAAACTCCCGATATGAGTTTTATGCAAGATCCCGAGAGCCACTTAAGCCAAGGCACACTTGCTCTCAGCCGCTGGAATACCTTTATTGGCTGCGAGCACACTATGTCATCCGGGGTTGAAAAGCTCTTTGTGGTGGGCGATGCGCGCCGCGGTCCAGCCACCGCTGTTGCCGCCATAGGTGATGGTCATAAAGCCGCCATCGCCATAAATAAATTACTCAAACAAGGTCTAAGCTGTGAGTTGCATGCCACTGAATTTAATTCATCAAAAGTCATCAGCAAAGCGGTGACACAATACTTGCCCGCTACCGATCTTTATCCCGCCGTACCGCGTAAAGTCCGTTTAACCATGCCCGAGCTGAGTGCGGTGCAGCGTTTACTCAATTACGGCGAAGTCGAGCTAGGCTTTGATCCCGATGCCGCCATGCAAGAAGCCGCGCGCTGCCTCGAATGCGCCTGCCAAGCCAATACGGATTGCAAGTTAAGGGACTATGCGACCGATTACCATGTCGAACCTAAGTCACTCAGCACTCAAAGCGCGCGTAAGTTTTCGGTCGATAAATCGAGTCCGTTCATTCAATTTGATGCAAATCGTTGTATTAGCTGCGGTAAGTGCGTCGATGTGTGCCAGCTGCAGAGTGGCCATTGTGCGATTCAATTTGCCCATGATTCCTATCAAGCGCTGCCGCAAGACATAAGCGAAACCGCCACGCGCCGTGCACCGAGAGTCGGCTTTAGCGCTAGCATGGCCGACAGCAAATGTGTGCAATGCGGCAACTGTGTGCAGGTTTGTCCAACGGGCGCACTCGTCGATGCGCGGGATAAACGCCAAGGCAATGAAACGCCACTCAAAACCGCCTCAACGATTTGTACCTATTGCGGTGTAGGCTGTCGGCTTGACCTTAAAATCGATACCAGCACTAATCAGATCCGTCATATCGAGGGCAACAAAGAGTCTGTGGTTAACCAAGGCATGCTCTGCGTCAAAGGGCGATTTGGTTTCGATTTTATTCACAGTGAAAAACGCCTCACCACGCCACTCATTCGTATAAATGGCCAACTCACACCAAGTAGTTGGCCTGAAGCCATCGCCTATGTGGCCGAACATTTACAGCAAATAAAACAGCAATATGGCAGTAATGCACTGGCAAGCTTAGCCTCGGCAAAAGCCACCAATGAAGAAAACTTCCTGCTGCAAAAATTTGTCAGAAGCATACTCGGCACCAATAACATCGACCATTGCGCCCGCCTGTGTCATTCATCCACAGTCACTGGGCTACAGCAAAGTATCGGCAATGGCGCCATGACCAATGACATTCCGAGCATTCAAGCATCGGATGTGATTTTTATCATAGGCTCAGACACCAGCAGTGCTCACCCGATCATCGCCTCGAAAATCAAACAAGCCGTGGCTTTGCATGGTGCAAAATTAATGGTGGCCGATCCTAAACGTGTCGCGATTGCCGACAGTGCACAGCTTTATGTCGCCCACAGACCCGGCACTGACGTCATGCTACTCAATGCGATTATGGCGGAAATCATACGCAACGGCTGGCAGGATAAACGTTATATCGCTGAACGCACCGAAGGTGTGGATGCCCTCTATGCTGAACTGGAAAAAGCAGATTACAGCCTAGAAAATGCCGCCTTGATAACCGGCGTTACAGCCGAAGATATCGCCAGCATTGCCCGCACCATAGGCACGGCTGAGAAAACCGCAGTCTACTATGCCATGGGCATTACCCAGCACACGACGGGACACGACAATGTCACCGCCATATCCAATCTACAACTTCTATGCGGCAATATTGGAGTTGAAGGAGCGGGGATTAATCCACTGCGGGGACAAAGTAATGTGCAAGGTGCCTGTGACATGGGCGCACTGCCTAACTTCTTCAGTGGTTACCAAAAAGTCACTGACATTCATGCCAGAATGCGTTTCGAGGCACATTGGCAAACGCCGTTATCGGGAGAAATTGGCGTGACCGCAACCCATATGATGCATGATATTTCCAAAGGGAAAATCAAGGCTTTATATGTAATGGGCGAAAACCCCGTATTAAGCGACCCAGATCAAGCCCATGTGCTTAGGGCGCTTAATGCGATCGACTTTTTAGTGGTGCAGGATATCTTTCTCACCGAAACCGCCGAGCTTGCCGACGTGGTTCTGCCCGCCGCAGCCTTTGTCGAAAAACGCGGTCATTTCACTAATACTGAACGACGAGTGCAGCGACTCGAACAAGCCCTGCTACCGCCAAGTGAGGTCCGGCCCGATTGGCAAATTGTCCAAGCCATTGCCAATGCGATGGGTGCCGCTTGGGATTACCCTAATGAAGAAGCGATTTGGCAGGAAATCAATGAGCTGACACCACAATATCGCGGCATTACTTGGCAGCGATTAAGAACTGGAGTTGACGGTAAAATTCCCCAAGGTATTCAATGGCCTTGCCCAGATGAAACCCATCCGGGAACGCCCATCATGCACCAAGGCCAATTCACCCGCGGCTTAGGTAAGTTCACGCCAGTGAGTTATCGCTTACCCGCAGAAATGCCCTGTAGTGAGTACCCGCTCACTCTCTCAACCGGACGTTTACTGGAACAGTTCCACACAGGCACCTTAACCCGTAAAACGGCTGGACTTGACTTACTCGGCTCGCCTAAGGTAATGATTTCAGTCTATGACGCCGAGCAACTCGGCATAGGCAATGGCGATAAAATCAAACTCACTACCCGTCGCGGTGAAATTGAAATCGACGCCTTTGTGACGAAAAGAGCTCAAGCTGGCGTACTATTCCTGCCCTTCCACTTTGTGGAAGCGGCGGCGAATAAACTCACCATCAATGCACTCGATCCTGTAGCTTTTATCCCAGAATATAAGGTCTGCTCTGTGAGGGCAGAACGGCTTGCCGAGAAGATGGATTAAGGTGACGTACATTGACTAGAGTGAATTGACTTACTTGAATTGTCTAAAGTGAATGAGCTTGGATGAATTCACTAAGCTGAATTAACGGTTAACGCTTTTAAAAAATATATGATCCAAATAAAACGGGAGACCTTAAGTCTCCCGTTTTTAATCAAGATTACTGCAATTAAATCCTAAACTGTCCCACTAAATCTTAAACTGGCCCACTAACTTGCCCAAGTTAATGCCTTCTTCCGAGACTGTCATACTGATCCTAGCCGCATCTTCGCTGGAATGAAGTAGCTCATTCACAATCTCTTGGATGGCATACACGTTACGGTTAATTTCTTCGGTTACTGAGCTTTGCTCTGTCGCCGCGGCCGCGATTTGGGTACTCATGTCGTTAATCGCAGTCACAGCCGAAGTCACTGAACCCAGACTGTCGGAAATCGTGCGAGAAGAATCCACCGAACGCACGCAGCTTTGTTGACTCTCTTCCATCGCTTTCACGGCTTGGGTCACTAGCTTATGTAATGCCGATAACATCTCATTGATTTCTAACGTACTGGCTTGAGTGCGGCTGGCTAAGTTACGCACCTCATCGGCGACCACAGCAAAACCTCGGCCCTGTTCACCGGCACGGGCCGCTTCGATGGCGGCGTTTAATGCCAACAGGTTGGTCTGCTCGGCAATACCACCAATCACTGACAGTACGCTGTTGATTTTCTGGGATTGCTCGCTGAGTGATTTGATACTGCCCGCCGCATTATTGATTTGCGACATTAAAGAGGCAATTTCTTCAAGTGAAGCATCAACACAGCGCTGTGCATTCGCCACATCACCAGTAGCAGCGTGAGTCGCTTCGGCTACTTGAGTGGTATTCTTAGCCACTTCGTTCGCAGTGGAGGACATCTCAGTGATTGCAGTCACCACCTGATCGGTTTCATTGTTATGACTCACCAACTGGCTCGACATGACTTTAGTTTGATCATGAATCGCATTGGCTGCCGTTTTTACTTTTGCCGTCGCTGTCGCAACATCGCCGATAATATGCTGAAGTTTATCGACAAAGAGGTTAAAGGAGCGCCCAAGTTGAGCGATTTCGTCCTCCCCTTTTACGGCGAGTCGCTTGGTTAAGTCCCCTTCGCCCTTAGCAATATCATTTAAGTTATCGGCCATATTCTTGATTGGCACGACCATACGGTGGGCGGCAATCATAATGATAAAGCCAGTAATACCCGTAAGGAAAAGCGCTATCAGCAAAATCGCGAAGGATTTTTCTGCCATTTGCTCAGTCACTGTCTCGCGATAATCTTCAACAACAGCTTCAATATCATCGATATATGCCCCAGTACCTAACATCCAGTCAGTACCAGGGATCATCATGACGTAACTGATTTTTTCAATCTGCTCATTAGTATTAGGTTTTTGATAGTAGTAGGAAAAACTACCATCACCACGTTTAGCTGCATCGAGCAGACCGACAATAATTTTAGTGCCTCGGGGATCTGTCATATCTATTTTATTTTGCCCTTCTAAGCTAGGAAGTAGGGCATGAAAAATATTTTTCCCTTGAGAGTCATACATGAAGAAGTAACCCGCACTGCCAAAACGTATGTCTCTTAGCGCTTGATTCACATTCCCTTGTTCTTTTAACGATAATTGATAATTCACTATGCCTGCGGCAATTTCGGTGGCTTCTTTAATTTGTTGTTTACGCTCATCGACGAGCTTAGTTTTAAAAGTGACCACTTCAGCGGCAAGTGCATCTTGTTCGACATAATAGGAAACCGACATCAATATGAGTAATGCGAGGATCAAAGGGAACAGCGATAGCAATAGTAATTTATTGCGTAAACTCAACTTAGACATGCTTGAATGCTCCAAAGGAATACAACTTGTATCTTTGGAGTATAGCTAACATTGTTATTTCTCTATGCGCTTAAAGTAACAAAATCTTAATCTTGCTCAATAAAACTTCAATTAATCGCCCCTCAGTTCACAGCAGATTTAGCAAGATCCCACACAAGCTAAAGCCTAAAACCAGCACCAGCATGGGTGGTTTAAATAACTTTAATGCACCAAAACCGAGCAATACCAAGGCCATATCTTTGCCCGAGAATACCGCCTGAGAAAAAACAGGTTGATAAAGCGCGGCCGCGAGTAAGCCAACAACGCAGGCATTGACGCCAGCAATCGCACCAGCAATTTTCGGTCTTGCCGCAATCGCATGCCAACTCTTCAGGCCCACCAGCATAAGGAGAAATCCGGGTAAAAAAATGGCAGCAGTCGCGATGCAAGCCCCCATAAAGGGCTTATCTAGCATGACTTCGGCGCCTAAAAAGGTCGCGAATGTGAACATAGGCCCAGGCACAGCTTGGGCAAAGGCATAACCCGTCAGAAAACGATCGCCGCCTATGGTATCGCCCACTGCTGTTTCTAGCAGAGGTAGTACAACATGACCGCCACCGAACACTAAACTCCCTACGCGGTAAAACTCGCTGAAGATCCAAGCCTCAGGTCCGAAATCCACCATAAAAAAACTGCCGATGAGTAACACAAAAAAGAGCAGTAAATACAGATAATTCAAGCGGATCGGTGCAAGCGGCGCAGTGTCATCTTGCGTCGCACTCAATTTATAAATACCGATAGTCGCAGCGCCGAGTAACAGGAGGATTTGCGTCCACATAAATGGCGCAATCAAAATCGCCGCAGCACTGATGAGCATTAACAAACGGGCGGATTTGCGTTGGCAGAACTGCTTAAACATGGCAAGAACGGCATCGGCAACCACAACGACGGCCATTAATTTAAGCCCATAAATCATCCCTTGAACATAATGATTCGCGAGCCATGCCGACGTTGTTACCGCCAGTAAGTACATCAAAATAAAGGAAGGTAGTGTAAAACCGGCAAAAGCTGCAAGCGCGCCAACAAGCCCGCCTCTTTGATAACCAATGGCAAAGCCCACTTGGCTCGACCCTGGCCCCGGCATAAATTGGCTTAAGGCAACCAGACTGGCGTAACGCTTATCATCGAGCCAACCGAGTTCATTTACGAAGGTCTGGCGAAAATAACCAATGTGCGCCGCAGGCCCGCCAAAACTCATCAAGCCCAAGGTAAAAAAGCGTAGGAAAATCTGTAGCATAAATCGCCGCCCATCAATGCATAAAGTGCTGAAGATTATGCCACTAAAAAGACATTATGATGAAGTTTCACGCGTGCAACGCAGATAAAAGCATAACAAGGGCTCCACACAGCAGAGTCCTTAAGATAGTTTGAGCGGATTTCAAGAATCGTAAAACGAATAAGTACAAATGCTTAGTGATAAATTGATGAGCTAAAAAATTAATCCTTCACCAACATGACTAGTACTTCGAAGTGATCCGTGTGGGGGAATAAATCAAATAGCTGCACTTTGGTTAAGTGATAGCCTTGAATATGTTCGAGATCTTTCGCTAAGGTTTGCGGATTACAGCTTGAATAGAGAATGGCCTTAGGGGCAAACTCGCTTAATGACTGGCATAAAGCCTCGCCAATACCGCGCCTCGGCGGATTAACTATGATCAAATCCGGCTTATCGGCAGCGCTTTTACCCTTAGCAAAGTCGGTGGAATCGAGCGCCATAAATTGCACGTTTTCGAGCCCCATCATCTGCGCTGACATTTGCGCGCAGGCAATCGCTTCAGCTTCAATTTCAATCCCTGTGAGGGTAATGTCATTGGATGCGCAGTGCAGTCCGAAACCGCCTACACCACAGAAGAGATCCCATAACGAATGAGGTGAAAACTCGGCAACCCATTCACGGGCGGTTTGATATAACTGAGCCGCAACGTGTGGATTGGTTTGGAAAAAGCTTTTAGGCCGAATGAACAAAGGCACATGATTAAAACGTTCTTCAAGCCTAGTATTCTCAGTTAAAAAAATCTCTTCATCACCCTCAAGTATTGCCATATGAACCGGTTGGATATTGACTGACACCACTTTTATTTGCGGATATTCCGCTAGTAATGCAGGTAATTCACGTTCGATACGTTCGATACTATTGGTGGACCGCAGTACAAACCGCAGTAGATATTCACCACGCACTTGACTGCGGGTCAGCAGAATAAATTTAAGTTCACCCTTGGCTCTATCTACCCGATAAGGAGGAAGTCCAGCCTGCTGCACAAAGCGTGTTAAGCGATGTAATAAATCTTGCATATCAGATGGATATAAAAGGCAGTCACAAAGATCTACCGCCTCGCCACTTGGGCTCATAATCCCCAGCACAGGCGCATGGGCGGCGCCTAAGGCTACCATTTTAGCTTTATTACGAAAGCCGCTGTCCTCGCCAATTACCGGCGGCTGAAAAATATCGGGTAAATTAGCTGGGATAAAAGGCGCAAGTAGTTGCTGTAAAGTTTGAGTCTTAACCGCCACTTGCTGCACCATAGGCTGTTGTATATGCCGGCAAGAAAGACACAAACCTTGGTTAAAATAACCACATTGCTTGATGGAATTTACAATAGCAGCACTCACGGCAGATCCTAGATATCAGTAAAAAAGCGCCACACTGTAGCGGTTTTACAGGTAAAAATCACCTTGAAGCATATTCAAATCAGCATCAAGTGCATAATTCACGGCGCACTCAAGATAGGGTGAGTTTATCAACATCAGCAATAGACTGCCGCTTACCGAGGGCCTTTTCAATCCATTCAAGTACTTCTGCCGAGGTACTGCGAAACGTCGTTAACTTACCGCCGTATAAACTGAGTATTCGCGGATGGGAAATTGATGTTTTCATCAAGGTATCCCGCGGTCGCTCAAAGGCTTGGCTATTTTGCTTAGGTAAAACCCGAATACCGCAGAAAGTTTTGGTTATTAGCGCCTTGAGCTCATCAATCTCCGGCGTTAGCGGGAAGTAATGCTTATAAATACCAAGCAGATAATTAATTTCAGATTCGGTCGCCTCGGGCGGCTTATCTAAAGAAGTTAATTCAGTTTCTGTGGTACCGACTAAGGTTTGTCCGTACCAAGGCATCACAAAAATTACCCGTTTATCGAAGCATGACTCTAAGTACAAGATGCCATCGGGCGCGGGAATATTCAGCAACACATGAGCACCTTGTACCCAATCGAGTTCAACACCCGCAAGTGGGGGCAAGACTTTGCTTAAAACAGCATTTACCCAAGGACCTGCAGCATTAATCACAAGCTTCGCCTCGGCTTTATGGATTTCGCCCCTGTGGCTAAAACTCAGCTCACAGGTCTCGCGCTTGTGTTCCAACTCAAGAAATTCAGCCTCGGCATACACTTCAGCGCCCAGTGCCTGCGCGCTGCGCGCCACCGCTTGAGTGAGCAATTTATCGTCGGTCTGCGCATCCCAGTACTGAAATACGGCTTTTAATCCAGAGAGTTTTAATCCCTTGAAACGATGCCAATGCACGGCAGGCACTGACACAAATTGGCCTAAAGGATCAAATTCACTCAGCAGTGCATACATGCTTAAGCCTGCGCGAATGGTCCAAGGACTGCGCTGACTGTTGTCGTACACGGGAATATAAAAAGGCACAGCTTTAACCAGAGTGGGCGCAAGATTGAGTAAATGGCGCCGTTCAAGCAAGGACTTGCGGACTAAATTGATTTGCCCGGTTTCTAAATAACGCAAGCCGCCGTGGATAAGTTTGCTGGAATTAGCCGAGGTTTGGCCGCCAATTTCCCCCTTTTCAATCAGCAAGGTGGAATAGCCCGCCGCTGCCGCATATTGGGCAATGCCGACACCGCTGATCCCACCGCCAATAATGGCTATATCGAAACTGGCCATAACTCACTCTCGCTAACCTTCCATAGACGACCGACCTACTGAGCCTCAAACATTCAATCAAGCTCAGTCGAACAGCTAATAAGCGTTAATATGTCAATAAGTTAGTCTTAGATCAAATCTCGACGATAAGAGTTTAATCAATACTGGCATGTAATTGTTTAAGTGCTTGATCACACATGGCCTTTAAGGCTTGTAACTCGCTCGCCTCACCGCCGACTTTGCAACGCATTAAATGGGGAATTTCACTGGCCTGCGCTTTAAGGGCAAGCCCTGCTGGCGTTAAGGCGAGCACTCTCACACGCTCATCCTGTTCGCTACGACCACGAGTCACTAATCCTTTAGATTCTAGCCGCTTCAGCAATGGCGTTAACGTGCCTGAATCGAGGAAAAGTTTATCGCCTAAGGTTTTGACACTAATGCCCTGCTCTTCCCATAGCACTAGCATGACCAAGTACTGCGGATAGGTTAGATCTAATTTGTCCAACAAAGGGCGATAGGCACGCACCATAGCATTTGCAGCACTATAAAGAGAGAAGCACACTTGATTCTCAAGACATAAGGCATTCTCTGTGCTGGTATTTTCGGCCATATCGACAGTATTAACACGGGTGTTGGGTTGAGTTGTTGCCATAGGAAGATCCGACAAATTAAATATATTGCGCACAATATACTTGCATTCACACCAAAGATCGAATTATAGTTTATCACAATTGAATTGCGCACAATTTAAATCGATTTACTTAATCCTTAACCTCAGAAGGTCTAATACTATGAAAACACTTTATGAAACACGTGCCACAGCAAAAGCGGGTCGTCAAGGTCAAGTCAGCACTGATGATGGTTTACTGGATGTCGCTTTAGCCTATCCAAAAGCCATGGGCGGTAGCGGTCTCGCCACGAATCCTGAACAACTGTTTGCCGCAGGTTATGCCGCCTGTTTCTCAAACGCCATTCTGCATGTCGCTAAAATCGGCAAAGTGGATATTACACAAGCGCCAGTCAGTGCGATTGTCGGCATAGGTGCCAATGATGCTGGCGGTTTTGCATTAGCGGTTGCTTTAGAAGTCAGCTTAGATTTACCGCAAGAAGCCGCAGAAGCCCTAGTGCGTCATGCGCATCAAGTTTGTCCTTACTCTAACGCCACTCGCAATAATATCGACGTGAAACTCAGCGTAAATGGTGTTGCGTTAGGCTAACCATAATCCATCATAGACACTTGTTGATAACGTCAGAAATAGAGCACCCTCGGGTGCTCTATTCTTATTAGCCATTAACGACTCAAGCTGAGAGTGAATGTGCATCACACCATTTAACAGGGAGATAAACTGGTTTCAGTTCCCAAAAAATGGTTATTCGCGAGTTAACTAACACTTCTTAATATCTAATTTAATCAAAATGATTGATTTAAGTAGAGTAAGAGCTAATCGAACCGTTTGACGATACTTAAACCCACTCTCAGTGGGAGGCGCTATGACAAAATATCTATCGAAATTATCTCTGTTTTGCTCGCTATTATTCCTCTTTGCCTTTTCAATCCCTAGCTGGGCCGAGACAACACCAGCAAGCTCAGCGGATCGAACGTGGCATTATATAAATGGTCAGGGTGAGCTCAAAATTAAGCTGTATTTCTTCTGGTCTAAAACTTGCCCACACTGTGCAGAGGCCCATCCTTTCATCGATTCATTGCCGCAAAAATACCCTTGGATAGAACTTGAATCTCATATGGTGTCCGCACCAGGTGTGCAGGATATTTGGCAAAATATCGCCGCAAAAACTAATACAGAAGCACGTTCTGTACCCTATATGGCCAGTTGTGAAAAGGCCGTGGTGGGCTATTCGAGCGAAGCGGTCACGGGCGAGTTTCTCGTTAATCGACTGAAGAATTGTTATTTATCCCTTGGCGGTCAACTCAGCGAAGCGGACATGCCCACCAAAGGCGTTATCAGTACGAGCGCGAGTACAGAAACTAATGCGCCGCTCTTTGGCACTTGTGGCACAGATACTGGCGAAGGCACCTGTGATGCCACCAACTTAAAGGAGTCCGTTGCAGAGCCAGAAGTTCAACCCGTTGAATTACCTTTAGTAGGCGTAGTGACTCCCGAGACAATGTCTTTGCCGCTGCTCACCTTAGTGCTCGCAGGCGTGGATGCCTTTAACCCCTGCGCCTTCTTCGTTTTACTGTTTTTATTGTCGATCATGGTTAATGCCAAGAGTCGCAGCCGCATGTTGCTCGTCGGCGGGATTTTCGTGTTCTTCTCTGGCTTTATCTATTTCCTATTTATGACCGCATGGCTGAACATCTTCCAGCTGTTGGGCGCAGGCAGTGATGGCGGCATGATCATCTTAGCGGCGGGTTGTTTAGCCTTAATCGCTGGAGTCATCAACATCAAAGATTACTTCTTTACTAAGGGGGAAGTGACGCTGTCGATGTCGGCGGAAAATCGGACGAGTTTGATAAAGCGCATGGGGAAACTGTCTAACTCAAGTAGCTTAGGCGCCTTACTTATTGGCTCTACCGTACTAGCAGTCCTCGCCAACGCCTATGAACTGCTCTGCACCGCGGGCTTCCCGATGATCTACACCAGCGTGCTTTCTATGCACAATCTGCCAGACATTGAACGCTATATGTATCTGGTTTTATATAACATTGTGTATGTTATCCCGCTGGCGATTATCGTTATCGTCTTCAGCGCGACCTTAGGTAAACGTAAACTGACTGAAAAAGAAGGCCAAGCCCTAAAACTCATGTCAGGTGTGATGATGTTGGGTATGGGTATCGCGCTGGTTATCGACCCTACCGCACTTCAAAATGTGGCGCTGGCACTGGGGCTGATCTTAGGCTCATTGGGGATCACAGCCATTATTATTATCGGCCGCAAACTGTTTTCGGCTAAGGCCAAGTAATTGACGAAACAATCGACTAAATAATTAACAAAATAATGGATGATTGGCAAATTCATGGCTAACGGCTAAAGTTAACCTTGGGTTTGCCGATAAAGGGATCCAGCTTACAATCGAGGTTAGTTATGTCAATTTCACTGAATACCCAAGCTATCGCACCTAATCTAGAAAATGGTGCAATTGGCGTTAAGGTTGCTCAGTTAGCCAAAGAGCAGCAAAAAGCCGAAGGTCAAATAGCGGTAGATTTAATTGCAGCTGCGGCGCCAAAACCAGTAGGTAACGCAGGCCACAACATCAACACTACGGCCTAATTGTTAGCAATACAGCATTTAAAAAAGCGCCTCTGATTATCAAGGCGCTTTTTATTTTCTGTAACGGAAACGTCAGGCGAATTTAAGAAAAAGCGTTGCCATTCACATGCATAATCGTAAATGTCCACACCACGAACGCCAGCGGGATATGCACTAAGGCATAGAAAAACTGATCGAGTCGCCCCATTCCTTTTGCTAACCAAATCAAATACAAGTGCAATCCAATCACCAAAGGGAACAAAACTAACAGCGGATACAGAGCGACAGGGCTGGCATCGGAAAACAGGCTATGACTGAATAAAGCCCAAGCCACCATGACAGCGGTCGTAAGCGGCGGTGTTGCAATGCGATATTGCTCTGGATAGGGAAACATCCTACAACCTCTTGAGTCTCAATCGATAAACTTACGTTTTAGGTTTTCGTGCAATCAACTGTGCTTTATAACTGCTTTGAGTGGATTGCGGATCACATAATCGACCTTCAAAGTAATGTAAAGGTTGCCAGTTAGCAAATGCTGATTTGAGTTCATTTTCAGTCAGCAAGAAATTGGGGTTACGCGGCCGCCCACTCTCAGCCTGCTGTGTGGTAAAAGTTTCATAGACGATAAGGCCTGTAGCCTTAACCGCCTTGGCAATTTGCGGCAATAATGGCCGATGCAGATAATTGAATACTAACACTATGTCGTACTCTTCAATCGGTAGCGATGGCGCAGCCTCGGCTTCTAAATCCCATTGATATTTGCGGGCGTTCACATGCTCAATGTGCGACATGGCAGACAAATCCC
The DNA here is from genome assembly GCF_031932075.1 of Shewanella sp. SP1S2-4. Classification (NCBI taxonomy): domain Bacteria; kingdom Pseudomonadati; phylum Pseudomonadota; class Gammaproteobacteria; order Alteromonadales; family Shewanellaceae; genus Shewanella; species Shewanella sp. SP1S2-4. The sequence continues at coordinate 47,051 of NZ_JAUOET010000025.1, read as the reverse complement.
TGTCGATAAACGTCACTTCTGCACCTTGCGCTAGAAACCACAAACCATTACGTCCAGAGCTGCAGGCAAGATCGAGTACTTTAAGTCCATCAAAGCGAGAAACAGGCCAAGTAAACTCAGTGATTAAGGCTGCGGGAGTCACGATTGGCGCATGGATTACAGACATTGCAATTAGCCCTTAATTTCTTTTTTCGAGTCGATTTGCCGACGATGCACAATAGAATAATGCCTGAGCCCTGCTGGACCATGGGACACAATCACGGACAAAAAGAGGATCGCGATTAACAACTCAGGCTTGAAATTAGCCAAAGGGACAAATAAACCAAGTAAGCCTACTTTTACTAAGGTTAACAAACCCTTAAGCTGAATTAACCAACGCCAATCACGCACAATGTCCCACAACATTAATATGCAGCCCGTCGTCATAGCGAGATACCAATAATTCAGCCATTGCGTTTTATCTACGCTTAATAAAATGCCACCACCGACACCGACGATCCCTAAAATATGCAATGCCCTTAAACTGGTTTTACTCAAACGTTGAACCCAAAAACGTTTTTCTGATATGCCTTGTTTGCGCATTACATCCCCTTAATAATCAACTGCGTAACATCTGGTTAAACTAATAATGCAACTCTATACAATAATGGCTGGATAATTAACATTATTTATAGAATACTCAAAAATAATTAAGTGACATACTCAAAGTGCTAAGTCACATTATAATATCTATTAAATACAAATAGATAAATCACATCACAAAACCAATAATTAATATCATTTTTATTTTTAAAAGTTAAAACCAATCCATTCAACATGTTAACTCGCGCAAGTTATACCGTATTCAATCAGTGACCAGTCTCAACTTCATTAATATTTCCCATCCGATTGCACATTTTAAATATGTTATTTTCGCTGCAACAAAGGTTATGTGATCTGAACACACATATACCTCTTTAGATAGTGCTAAATTTGCAAATGGAGAATGCTCTAACAGTGCGTGAGCTGCGTAAAAAATAAATATCACGCCACGATGAATAACCCTTATTAAGTAGATGAATGTACGGCGGAGGAACTACCATGTTCACAAGAAAGATTCAAAAAACAGCACTAGCCATGCTGATCTCTGGCGCAATGGCAGGAACTGCCTATGCTGCACCAGAAGTGCTAGCCGATTTTCACGGTGAAATGGGCAGTTGCGACAGTTGCCACGTCTCAGACAAAGGTGGCGTCAGCGATGACAACCTTAGCCATGAAAATGCCCAATGCGTTAGCTGCCACGGCGATTTAAAAGAACTGGCCGCCGCCGCACCTAAAGACAAAGTCTCACCCCATAAATCTCACTTGATTGGCGAAATTGCTTGTACAAGCTGCCATAAAGGCCATGAGAAATCAGTCACTTATTGCGATGCTTGCCACAGCTTCGGCTTCGATATGCCTTACGGCGGTAAATGGGAACGTAAGTTTGTTCCTGTTGATGCAGACAAAGCGGCACAGGATAAAGCCATTGCTGCTGGCGTAAAAGAAACCACTGATGTGGTTGTTATCGGTTCAGGTGGTGCAGGCCTTGCTGCTGCCGTCTCTGCCCGTGATGCTGGCGCGAAAGTGATTCTGCTCGAAAAAGAACCTGTCCCAGGTGGTAACACTAAGTTGGCCGCTGGCGGTATGAACGCTGCCGAAACGAAGGCGCAAACTAAGTTAGGTATTGAAGATAAGAAACAAATCATGATCGACGACACCATGAAAGGTGGCCGTAACATTAACGATCCTGAATTAGTGAAAGTGCTTGCAAATAACTCATCTGACTCTATCGATTGGTTAACCTCTATGGGTGCCGACATGACTGACGTGGGCCGTATGGGTGGTGCAAGTGTTAACCGTAGTCACCGCCCAACCGGTGGTGCTGGCGTAGGTGCACACGTAGCGCAAGTACTATGGGACAACGCAGTAAAACGTGGTACTGACATCCGCTTAAACAGCCGTGTTGTCCGTATTCTTGAAGATACGAAAGGCAATGTGACTGGCGTACTCGTTAAAGGCGAATACACTGGTTATTACATTATTAAAGCCGATGCTGTGGTTATTGCTGCCGGTGGTTTTGCGAAAAACAACGACCGCGTAGCTAAGTACGATCCTAAGTTAAAAGGCTTTAAAGCTACTAACCACCCAGGTGCAACCGGTGACGGCTTAGACGTGGCACTGCAAGCAGGCGCAGCAACTCGCGATTTAGAGTTCATTCAAGCTCACCCAACATACTCACCAGCGGGTGGTGTAATGATCACCGAAGCGGTACGTGGCAACGGTGCTATCGTGGTTAACCGTGAAGGTAACCGCTTTATGAACGAAATCACTACCCGTGATAAAGCGTCTGCCGCGATTCTGCAACAAAAAGGCGAAAGCGCTTATTTGGTATTCGATGACTCAATCCGTAAGAGCTTAAAAGCGATTGAAGGTTATGTGCATCTGAACATTGTTAAAGAAGGCAAAACCGTCGAAGAGTTAGCAAAACAAATCGATGTGCCCGCCGCAGAACTGGCAAAAACCATCACGGCATACAACGGTTTCGTGAAATCAGGTAAAGATGCGCAATTTGAACGTCCAAACCTACCACGCGAATTAGCAGTAGCACCTTTCTACGCATTAGAAATCGCACCTGCTGTTCACCACACTATGGGTGGTGTTGTGATTGATACTAAAGCCGAAGTGAAGAGCGAAAAAACCGGTAAACCAATCCAAGGCTTATATGCTGCAGGTGAAGTGACTGGCGGGGTTCACGGTGCTAACCGTCTTGGCGGTAACGCAGTATCAGACATTGTGACCTACGGCCGTATCGCCGGTGCTGAAGCGGCTAAATTCGCTAAAGATCACTAGTCACAAACCGTATAAGGGTTAACGGACTAACCCTTGGCTCTCAAAGCACGTCTTAAAATGCGAGAGTCCAGCTTGAACAACTCAAGCACAGATAGTCGATTCATAAGCGAGCCCTGATGGCTCGCTTTTTTTATCAACAGTTTTAGCCAATTGATGACAAAGCTCACTCTTTTAATAGCCAATTTTCTAAGGCTGAGGACAAAAAGCCCTAACTCACTTACACTCTTTGGCTGATAACTACATCAAAATCCGTTAGGTGACTGAAATGAGAATTGGATTCTTTAGCGCAAAACATTACGACATGCAGCATTTTAACCGCACAAATGCCGCGTTTGGTGCACAAATTGAGTATTTCGATTATCGCCTCTGCATGCAAACAGTGAAACTTGCTGAAGGGTTTGAAATCGTTTGTGCCTTCGTTAACGATTCACTTTGTGAAGAAGTCCTAGTCGAACTCGCCAAGGGCGGCACAAAAATTATCGCCATGCGCTGCGCAGGCTTTAACAATGTCGATTTAGTCGCCGCTAAACGCTTAGGCATGCAAGTCGTCAATGTGCCCGCTTATTCACCTGAATCCGTGGCCGAACACACAGTCGCGCTGATGTTGACGCTGAACCGCAAAATCCACAAAGCTTACCAACGTACCCGCGATGCCAATTTCTCCCTCGAAGGTTTAGTCGGTTTTAACATGTTCGGCAAAACCGTCGGCGTGATTGGTACGGGTAAAATCGGCGTGGCCACCATTAAAGTCTTGCTCGGTTTTGGCTGTAAAGTCATCGCCTACGATCCCTTTATCAATCCAGCGGTTGTCGCGCTGAATGTGGAATATCAAAATCTCGATTTTATTTATGCCAACAGCGATATCATCAGTTTGCATTGCCCGCTCACGGCCGATAACCGCCATTTGCTCAACCAAGCCAGCTTCGCCAAGATGAAACCCGGTGTCATGGTGATCAACACCAGTCGCGGTGGCTTACTCAATGCCTTCGATGCGATGGAAGCCTTAAAACTCGGCCAAATCGGTTCACTCGGACTCGATGTGTACGAAAACGAAAAAGGTTTATTCTTCGAAGATAAATCGAATGAGATCATTCAAGACGATGTATTCCGTCGATTATCTGCCTGCCATAACGTGATTTTTACGGGTCATCAAGCCTTCCTCACTGAAGAAGCCTTAGGCGCCATCGCCCAAACAACCTTGAGCAATGTAAAAGCGCTATGTGCAGGGAAACTCTCAGGTAACGAATTGTTTTAACTGACAGATAAAATCCTGACTGCTACAGTGAGGCTTCAACGTTTGAAGCCTCACAGAGAGAACTAAATATGTTAGTCACTCAGGAAACTCAGGATATCTCCACGCCTTCAGGGCTAATGCGCACTTATATCTACCGCCCAGAAGCACAGGGGCAATTCCCAAGCATCATCTTTTATTCCGAAATTTTTCAGCAAACGGCACCTATTGCACGCGCTGCGACAATTCTTGCTGGCCACGGTTTTGTGGTATTTGTGCCGGAAGTATTCCATGAACTCAATCCTTTAGGCACAGTGCTCGCCTACGATGAACCGGGTAAAGACAAAGGCAACGCCGATAAGTTTGCGAAACCTTTAGAACACCACGACAGCGACACCCAAGCATTAGTCGACTTTGCCCATCAACAAGCTTACTGCAATGGCAAAGTGGGCAGTATGGGCGTGTGTATCGGCGGCCACTTGGCCTACCGCGCCGCACTCAACCCCGCTATTTTAGGTGCATTTTGCCTCTATCCAACCGACATACACTCCAACACCCTGCCCTGCGCCTACGGCAATGACTCTCTGAGCCGCAGCGGTGATATTCAAGGGGAATTAGTGTTAGTGTTCGGCAAGCAAGATCCCCATGTATCAGCTGAAGGTCGAGTGTTAATCCACCAGCAATTAATGGCGCTGAACCGTAATTTCACTTGGCTTGAAGTTAACGCCCAACACGCCTTTATGCGTGATGAAGGCGAACGCTACGATCCCGCACTCGCACTGCAAATGTACCTGCAAGCGGTAGCGTTTTTTCACAGGGTGCTGCGATAATTAGCTTTGAAACGGCTTACCACAAAAAGTCAGCAATCTTTAATTACATCGTTAAACCTTTATTGTATCGCTCAAATAGTGTGGCGGGTTGTCCAAAAAGACTTAACTCGCCGCACTATTTACGTTTAATAAACCACTAAAACACGCTCACTGAAACAAGCTATAACCTTAACAAACATTATGGCTTTAGTGATTCATCATCTTTTTATTTAATGAAACTAAGCACCTAGTAAAGGTAGATGTTTGATACTTTTGTATTTCAACGATAATTCAATACATTGGGAAATCGCGGATTCTGGCAAGGGATCATGGATACTTAACACTATGGCTCGATTCCCTTCAAACTGCAGCGCATGGGAATGTAGCTCTCGAAATGTATCAACCAGCTTAGTTTTACAATTAAAGAATAGGCAGTATTGTTCGGGATATTTTGGCTTCCAGTCAAATCTTACTGTACTGCCATTTTTAACTGAATAACTCGGCTCGCCCCATTTTAAGCTTTCTTCCACCGCACCTAAATCCTGCGCTTCAGCAATCGCAAAAACCAAAGTTCGGATCCGTAATAGCAAGGGTGTTATATGCTCAGGATAGCGTTCAAACTTGTTCTGCACTTGCGCTTGCATGCTCTTATCCTCCCATTTACACCATTCCGAATCATCATATCTGTAAAACAAAAAAACACGCTGCGGGCCCACATGGTTGAACTTCCAAACCTTTAGTGAGCGGCGATTATATCAGCACTTTATTATAAACTGCGCATTAGGGGTGTGACACAGTGTCGCAGGTCGTTGAGTTTTTATTGAGATACCCACTTAATCCTATATAAAACATACCATTATTTAAACAGACCTTTCATAGGCTTATTATGACCCGCTCCGCAGTAATGACTTCAATGGCAATATCCCTAGCCAGCATGGCCACTTTTTCAGGGTTAGCAGCCGAAGCCGAAACTGAAGCAATGTTGCCAGCATCTGCAATTAAACCTCAAGTATCGACTCCCACTACCATCGAAAGGATTGCCATTACAGGGAGTCGAATTCAAAGGGAAGAGATAGCTTCCACTGCGCCTATGACCGTTTTTACCGCGCAAGATATCGAGAAAACCGGTGCCACTTCAGTTGAAGTATTACTGCAAAGAATGACAGCCTCTGCGGGGTTTGCGGGTAATCAAACGAATGCCTATTGGACTGAAGGTGGCTATGGTTCAACCCAAGTTAATCTGCGTGGATTAGGGGTAAATCGCACACTCGTACTGCTCAATGGTCGACGTATGCTGAACAGTGGCACTGGGGCAAACTCCTCCGTAGATCTTAATACCATTCCCATTAGCGTGGTTGAACGAATCGAGGTATTAAAAGATGGTGCATCCGCCATTTATGGTGCCGACGCGGTTGCTGGCGTGGTCAATATCATCACTCGGCAGCAAATCGAAGGGGTTGAGTTTCAAGCACGAACTGGCATAACCGAGCAAAATGATGGTGAACAGTACAAGCTCGACCTTGCCCTCGGTCATGTCGGTGAGCGGGGCAGTGCATATGTGGCGATGAGTTACGATAAAACCCAAGCCGTCGATATGCTGAGTCGCGCGTCTTGTCCGCTTGAGGAAGTGAATGGTGAGCTAGTGTGTGGCGGTAGCTCGGCGCTTCCAGGAGGCAGAGGCCATTTCATTGATACCAATGGTAATCCAATCGGCGATCCGTTAATGCTTTTACCAACGGGAAGCACGCCATACACAAGTAGCCATAAAGACAATACTTATCAGTACTTTAATGCGGTTCAACCTAACGAGCGAGTCAATCTTTTTGCCTACGGTGAATATGACTTAACGGCAAGCAGCCAAGTGTTTGCTGAAGCTATGTACACTCGCCGTAGCTCACAATTACCCGCTTCTCCGCAATCGGTGTCAGGAATAGTCATTCCTGCATGGCATGAGTCAAACCCGACCGATGCAGACTTTCTGCTCCAGAGTCGTAGACTGGCAGAAGCTCCCCGACAATTTAATATTCAAGCGGATACTTGGCGCTTAGTGGCAGGTTTTAGAGGGGATTTAGACAACGGTTGGCAATGGGATGCTGCAGTTAACTTCGGCAGTAACCGTGGTTCCTATGAAGTGACCAATGTCATTAATAAGGCTCGTCTTGCCGAGGCGACAGACTATAGCAGTTGTCATCTTGATCCCAATGTCCCCTGCGCCGACTTTTGGGGAGCTGGCTCACTCACACCTGAAATGCTGGACTATTTCCTGTTTAATATGCGTGATAGCGGCGGCAATGAGCAGTTTAGCCTAACAACGAATATCACGGGCGATCTATGGCAGTTACCCGCGGGCATGATGAGTTTTGCTGCAGGACTAGAGCACAGAAACGAGAAAGGATGGAATGATCCAGACCCACTTAAAATCAGTGGTGAAGCAAACTCAGCTCAGCAAGATCCGATTGATGGTCGTTACACTGCCGACGAAATCTATCTTGAAACCTTGTTACCTATGTTAAGCGGCCTGCCCTTTGCCAAGTCGGTCGAATTAACTGCGGCGTTGCGATATTCCTATTTTGATACCTTCGGTGGCGATACCAATTATAAAATGGGGCTGCTGTGGGTCGTCAATGACGCAGTGACGCTGCGGGCCACCCAATCTACAGCATTCAGAGTACCGAATATTCCTGAGTTGTTTGGCGGCATAGATCAAGGCTCCATGAATACCACGGATCCTTGTAGCGAGTGGGCCAAGCTCGACCCTAGCTCGAATCGATACGCTAATTGTATGGTATCAAACGTGCCAACGAATTATAAACAAGAAGGCACAATATTAACCGACCGTGGTGGCAATGCTGAACTTGAACCAGAAGAAGCCAATACCTTTACAGCCGGTATTGTTTGGGATCTGGGGTTTATTGAAGGGCTCAATATCACGCTCGATTACTACAAAATTGAGATTGATAACGCCATTAACTCAGTCAATGGTTCGAGCAAATTAGCCGCCTGTTACGACAGCAAAGGGATGACACATCCTTTCTGTAGCGACGAACATTTTGTGCGAGACGCAATGACAGGCAACATCACCTATTTACAAACACAACTGGGCAACGCCGCCAACGAAGTGGTTTCAGGTGTTGATATGGCGATGTTTTACCAGAAAGAGATGGGCAACGTTGTGACAAATACGACTTGGGAGCTGAGCTATTTAGATCAATACGATCTGCAAACCTACGCCGGCGCCCCCGTTGAGTCTCGAGCAGGCACCATAGGTTATGATGGTAGCTACACCAAATGGCGCTCAAACCTCTATTTTGATGTCACTAATGACAATTGGCGCTTTAGCTACAACATTCAGTATATTGGCGCGGCGGATGATCAATATGCCAATGCCGCAGAGATAGGTGACTCAGTTGATGCGCTCACTTACCATAACGCACAGGTTCATTATCAAATGGACAACAATATTGCTTTCACAGCAGGTATCGATAATCTGTTCGACAAGCAAGCGCCATATCATCAAAGCTATACCGACGGTAATACCAACACTATGACGTACGACCTAATGGGACGTCGTTACTATGTCGGGATGAAATGGGTTCTGTAATGCTTTGGGCTTAAGGGGGCAATCCCCTTAAGCAAGCTGGCTAAATTAAATAAAAGGTGAGTCATCAATTTGAAGCGGGTTAACACACTTAAACGAGTCTCATCGGCACACTTTCTGCACCGATGGTTGATGCTATTGCTGGTACTGCCGATTGGGATCTGGTCAGTCACCGGCAGCTATTTTGTCTTAATGGATCTTGGGTTTATCCGTGGCGATCATATTAAAGTGCAAGACATAAAGCATATCGATCCCAGCCAGATCCATTACCCAATGGCAGCGGTTTATGAACGTTTCCCTAAGGCTCAAGCAATCGCGTTAACCTCAGTCACTGATACCCTATACTACCGGATTAAACTGAGCGATAAGTCCATTCTCGTGAACGCAGATTCGGGTGAGTTATTGCCTTCAATAACGGAGAAACAAGCCCGAATGATAGCTTCAAACTATCAGCATCACGGGTCTTTAGCCGTCGAGGCTAAGCTTATTAGTGCAACCCTGTACACCGATATCGCCCCTGCGGAATTAGCGCCGCGATACTTGCCCGTTTGGAGAATGGATTTTAACGATAGCGCAGCTACAAGCCTTTACCTATCAGCGACAACGGGAGAGTTAGTCACGCGTAGACATGACTATTGGCGTTTATTCGATCTCTTTTGGAAATGGCACATTATGGATTACGACGAAGGTGAAGCCATCGACAATCTTCTGCTGCTGACCACGGCTCTAATCTCTATTGTGGCTGTGTTAGCCGGCTTTGTTTTACTGTGGCAACGCAGAAGGAAGTATCTGAGATGATGCCGAAACTTAAATCTAAACATAAACCTAAACCTCACAGCAAACGCTTCAAACGCTGGGTCAAAATCGCCCACTATTGGCTCGGTGCCATAGTTAGCATTCAACTGCTACTTTGGCTGGTTACTGGGGTCTATTTCAATTTAACGCCCCATGATGAACTCAAGGGAATGGAGTACCAGCTGAGCCATCATCCTGAGCCGCAAAGGCAAGCGTTTGAGACACAAAAGCTCGTGGATATCGCCCCCTTGCTGGCGAAGCACACTCAGGTTGAAAGCCTGACATTAGTGGCGCTCGCAGGTCAACCCGTATATGTACTCGATGCCAAGGTGCAGCGCTATGCACACCAGTGCCAGCAGCAAACCTTGATTGATGCTTATACAGGCAATGTCTTACTCATTGATAAACAAAGCGCACAACAACTGGCGCTTGAAAGTTACACAGGGCCGGGCAAGATTACCCAAGTTAAGCAAATCTCAGCCCCCATTAGCGAATGGCCAACCCAGTGCAATTCACTGTGGCAAATACGTATGGATGATGACCTGTCGACGCGGATTTACATCAATGCGGTTAACGGTGAATTAGTTGGCCATAAAAATGACCACACAGATATCGCCGACTTGATGTTTAAATTGCACTTTATGGATTACCTCAATCAAGGCAGCTTCAACAACCCCTTTAGCTGGCTGCTGGGCATACTGACCTTGTTGCTATCCCTATCTGGCCTGTATTGGGTTGTTGAGAATCTGGTACTCAAGCGCTATCGAATTAGTATTGGTTAAATGGCTAAATACGGTCTTACATCGGCCTATGGAGAATAAAGCCCCTATTGAGGGGCTGGAATAAATTCGCTAATTTTGATACCCAATAACAAATTGGGCTTCAGCTAATCGCCTTATGCTGCAGGGTTTACCTCAGCATCCAGCAAACGACTTTCGCTATAGGCAACTAATTCTTGATTGCTAACACGGGTAATAAAAATATTATCAAGAAAAAAATCTACATCATCACCGGATTTACGGCCCGCTAATAACTGAGTGCTGCCGTCTTCATAGGCTAAGGTCATAGCGACGGTTTGTTCATCAGGATAGGTAATTTGTGCCTGTGTGAGTTTTACAGGGGCTGACTTTAGCTCATCACTTACATGGGGGTTAAGCTTGAAAATAGCATCGACGGGCATATCTACCACAGCAGGAGATTTATCGGTAATGGGATTTTTACCCGTCCAAAACTCGATAGTATTCACGATAAACAAATCGCCTGTAGCCGCAATGCCATAAATCGGGCTCAATAGAATAAACAGCCCAGCACGACCATAACGGTTATCCACTGCACTTAAATTTCCCTTAGTCACCATTTGGCTTAAACCCATTTGCCCCATACAGGCCGTTAATTGAGTCGTTAACACCGCCGCGATAGTCACAGCTAGAAGTTTAGATTTCATTGAATTCTCCCTTAAAAACAAAAGGGCGAAGTCTAAGCAGAGTGAATAACTAAACCGTGCGTTCAAGCACAGTATGAGGTAAAAAAACAGCGTGGCATGTAATAAAACCCCCTGTATTTGTTAGTAAACACTCAGTAAGCAAGCAAACATAATGAGAAGATAATAGGATTAAGAGCCCCGGCAATCACTCACAACAGTTTGATAATCAATGTAGCACTGCGCAGCTAGCCAAACTACTCAGGATCAAACTTCTTCTTGCCTTCGAGTAAAGCCTGACGTTCGGCTAAGGGAGTCTGATCGGCGAGCTTTAACACTGCCTTTTGCAGCATTAAGTTATTGGGATAAGTAATGGTATCGCCGTTATCGCGGTGGATTAGCACATGGAATAACGCGATTTCGATAATCACACCGCTAATATCTTCATCCTTATCCACGACTCGAATGCGCTCGCCGATACGGTAAGGAAACACGAAAAAGATCAGCACGCCAGCGGTTAAATTACTCAATATCGACCACTGGGCGACTAATGCCACGCCCATCACAGCGAAGGCGGATGACACAAATAGCGACACATCTTGATATCCCAGCCCGAGCGAGACCGCCATCAATGACAGAGTAATAAAAAACATCACATAAGAGATAAAACGAGTGACTAAACTGGTCCGCGCCACACTCACTTGCTTCATTTGCGCCAGTTTTCTCACCCAATGGGTTAAGGCGCGCTGTAAAAAGATAAACACTGCAAGATAAATACAGGCAAGCAGGATTTGATTTGTCATAATAGCGGCTCAATTAACTAAAACTGTCTGAATTCTAACTTTTTTGCGCGAGCAGTTATAGCCTGTGCAAGCTAGCCAAGCAGCGAAACCGAGTAATAAACCCAATATGGCCGATTCTACCCTCTTACATGAAACCCAAGACGCACTAGGCCCAATCCGCGTAATCGATTACGACGACTCACGGATCCTGTCCTTTGGGGACAACGACGAGCAGAGTAAAATCCTCAAGGCGGCGCCCCATATTCCCCAGCACACTTATGTGCAAGCCATGTTGTTGGTTTTACTGTTTTGTAAGCCCAAGAGCGCCATTGTCTTAGGCTTAGGTGGCGGCTCGATTATTCACTCTCTACGTAATTTCGACGCGGCAATAAAGTTAACGGCAGTGGAATTACGCCCCGCGGTGATTGAGTTAGCTAAGTGCTATTTTCAGCTGCCGATAGGTAAAAAGCTCAATCTTATCAATGATGATGCCATCGCCTTTTTAGCCGCAGGCGATCATAAAAAAGTCGATGTAATTTTTGCCGATATCTACACAGCCAAAGGTGTTGAAACCGGGCAGCTTTCACCAGTATTCCTTGAGCAATGCACTAACCTTATCAAACCCAACGGTTATTTAGTGCTGAACTGCTGGAAAGAACATAGCCAAAATCGCGAGTTGTTGGCTGACTTACAACAGCACTTTGCCCATGTGAATGCTTGCCTCACTGGTGGCGGTAATTGGGTGATATTTGCCAGCCAATCGCCACAACTTTTAGGCACCTCGGCCCTTAAAAGTCAGGCTCAAACTTTGTCGCAACAATTGGATTTTGCCCTTGAGCGATCACTGACACGCTTTGGGCCTTGGATTTAATATTAATATCAGCAAAATAGCTTAAATTAGTTAACCCTAAGGCTGAGCTTTGATATTCTTCTCACACTCCCATGATATGAGCTGTCACCATGAAAAATAAGCACAAATTTATGTTAAGCGTTATGGCTCTGGCGTGCCTTAACTCTCTCAATGCTAACGCCGAGATTTTTAGTTTTGACACTCGTAGCTCACTGAATTCAGATACATTAGTGCTATTCCAAAGCGCTGATGCTACCACCTATGGGATCGATTTTTTACCTCAGTCGACCCAAGACCAATTAAACCTAGCGACGGCAGATAACAGCTTTTCCGGCAAGCAAGGTGAAATCCTCGAGATTTTAGTGCCGAGCGAAATCGATGCTAAGCGGGTCTTACTGGTCGGCATTGGCGATGCAAAAACCCTAACGCCCGGTGATATCAATACAATCGGTGGTAATGTTGCAGCCAAACTCGATACGGTTCCCCAAGCTACAGTACGCGTACTCACCCAAGGTTTAACGGCCGCGCCACTATTTGCCTCAGAGCTGGCTCACGGTATTGAACTGCGCAGCTATCGTTACACTCAGTTCAAGGCGAGTACCCATGCCGAGAAGAACTACCAAATCGCCGTCGATGATTTAAGTGGCAACCAGAAACACCATAAAAACCTGCAAGCGGTTGAAGCTGGCGTGTTTTTAGCGCGCGATCTCACCAACGCACCCGCAGGCATTATGTATCCCGACAGCTTTGCCAATGAGGCGAGAAAACTCAAATCCCTCGGCGTTAAAGTCACAGTATTAGAAGCCAAAGATATCGAACGCCTACAACTTGGCGCCTTGGCGGCAGTAGGTAAAGGCAGCGAACGCCCACCTAAGTTAGTGGTGGCCCATTGGCCGGGCAGCAAAGACGCGCCAATCGCGCTGGTCGGTAAAGGTATCACCTTCGACTCAGGCGGTTACAACATTAAGGCGACAGGCACTTCAATCGCGCGGATGAAGTCAGACATGGCGGGCGCAGCCACTGTGCTTGGCACCATTAAAGCCATGGCACTCCAAAAGGCGCCAGTCAACCTAGTCGCGATTATGCCGATGGCGGAGAACATGATCTCTGGCCACGCGATGATCCCAGGGGATGTGATTAAAACTGCCCAAGGGCTCACCGTTGAAGTGCTCAATACCGATGCCGAAGGTCGCTTAGTACTGGCCGATGGCCTCTGGTATGCCAGAGAAAACTATAAGCCTTCCATCATAGTGGATGTCGCGACCTTAACGGGATCTAAAGTCGGCGCACTCGGCAGCGTATATGCGGGATTGTTTACCGACTCAGAAACCTTGGTTCAGCAGTTAACCTATGCGGGACAACAGGTTGGCGAGAAAGTGTGGCGTCTACCCTTAGATCAAGCCTACGATGATGAGCTTAAGTCCACGATCGCGGATCTGAAAAACACCGGTAAAGAAGGTAGCGCGGGCGCTTCCTCTGCGGCCATGTTCTTAAAACGCTTTGCGGGCGAACAGCCTTGGGCACATCTCGATATCGCGGGCAACGCCTTAACCGCCACCGATACCGCCGTTGTGCCTGCGGGCGCCACAGGTTACGGCGTGCGCTTGCTCAGCACTTGGTTAACTCAGCCTAAAGCTAAATAATCACGGCTCACTTGCCGAACACCTCGGCATTCGCAACGCGGCCTTGTTTTAATTGAATTTATATTTAAGGGATATCATTGATATCCCTTTTTTATGCCTGAGATTTAGCTCAACCTATCCACTGAAAAGTCATCGCATACAATCCAGATCCAACCCCAATCACACCAAGTCCGCAGCAGCTGTGGAAAAACCGATTGAGTCCGACCGAATCGCATTTGCATTCGATTAAATCGATTAGGATAATAGCTTTTATCCGTTATCTTAATTTTAAGCGAGTCGGTAATATGCTTCACATCGACAGGACGCAAGCAAATGTCCTCGTTATGAACTTAAGCAATCATCAACTAAATGGAAGCATAAAATGACTCAATCAATTATCAACAGCACAATCAAACCATTCAAAGCCACTGCCTATCACAATGGTGAGTTCGTTCCAGTAACGGAACAAGACCTGTTGGGTAAATGGTCAGTTGTGTTCTTCTACCCAGCAGATTTTACCTTTGTTTGCCCAACTGAATTAGGCGACATGGCTGATCACTATGAAAAACTGCAAGGCATGGGTGTTGAAGTTTACTCAGTATCAACTGACACTCACTTCACTCACAAAGCGTGGCATGACACGTCAGACACCATCAAGAAGATCAACTTCCCAATGCTGGCTGACCCAACAGGCACTATCAGCCGTAACTTCGGCGTGATGATTGAAGAAGACGGTTTAGCACTACGTGGTACTTTTGTGATTAACCCAGAAGGCCAAATCAAGGTCAGCGAAGTTCACGATTTAGGCATCGGTCGTAGCGCTCAAGAGCTAGTTCGTAAAATTCAAGCAGCTCAATATGTTGCGACTCACGATGGTGAAGTTTGCCCAGCTAAATGGCAACCAGGTGACGACACATTAGCACCGTCTTTAGACCTAGTTGGCAAAATCTAATTTAGCCTGCAAAGCGTCAACCCCGCCAGTCTAGCGTCCCAAGCTGATTGGCGTTACAACCAACACAGTTGTAGCGCCACGCAGCAAAGGATTGAGCCCGCCCCCTGCAAGGGCCTAGACTGGCCCCCTTACCTCTCCCTTTTACGCGATTTTGGAGTCATCACATGTTAGATGCGAATTTAAAAAATCAACTGCAAACCTATCTGCAAAACCTCAAGAGACCAGTTGAACTTGTCGTGTCTGCAGATGAGAGCAAAAAGTCTCAAGAATTAAAAAGCTTAGCGCAAGACATTGTCAGCTTATCTTCTCTGGTGAGCCTGAAAGAAACTCAGGGCGAACGCACCCCGGCGATGACAGTGATTAACCCAGAGCTTAATACGCAAATCAGCTTTGCGGGTCTGCCTATGGGTCACGAATTTACCTCACTTGTGTTGGCTTTACTGCACACGGGTGGACACCCAATCAAACTCAGCGATGACATTATCGAGCAGATCCGCAATCTGCCGGGCAAATATGCCTTTGAAACCTATGTCTCACTGACCTGCCAAAACTGCCCAGACGTAGTACAGGCACTGAACATGATGGCGGCGATTAACCCGAATATCACCAACGTGATGATCGACGGCGCCCTGTTTCAAGAAGAAGTTGCGAGCCGTAACATTATGGCCGTGCCTTCTGTCTACTTAAATGGCGAAGTGTTTGCTGCTGGCCGTATCAGCATTGGCGAGATTTTAAATAAGTTGGATACCAATGCCGCAAGCCGCAAGGCCGATGAAATCAATGAAAAAGCCCCATTCGAAGTTTTAGTGGTGGGTGGCGGCCCAGCCGGCGCAGCGGCCGCTATTTATGCAGCACGTAAAGGCCTTCGCACTGGTATTGTTGCCGATAAATTTGGCGGCCAAGTCGCTGAAACGGTTGGTATCGAGAACTTTATTTCGGTCAAAGCGACCGAAGGTCCGAAGCTAGTGGCAAACCTTGAAGCCCATGTACGAGACTACGAAGTCGACATAATGGACAACCAAAAAGCCGTGTCGTTAGGCACAGATGGCTTGTTCGAGCTTGAACTGGCTAGCGGCGCTAAATTACGAAGCCGCACCGTATTGTTAGCCACAGGGGCACGCTGGCGTGAAATGAACGTCACCGGCGAGAAAGAATACCGCGGCAAAGGTGTCGCTTACTGCCCACATTGCGATGGCCCGTTATTTAAAGGCAAACGTGTGGCGGTGATTGGCGGCGGTAACTCAGGTATCGAAGCAGCTATCGACCTTGCCAACATAGTAGAACATGTCACTGTGCTAGAGTTTGATAAAACCCTACGCGCCGACGATGTGCTGCAACGTAAAGCAGCGTCTATGGGTAACATCAAAATTATTACCCAAGCCATGACCACAGAAGTGACTGGCGATGGCACTCGGGTTAATGGCCTAAACTACACCGACAGAGCCACTGGCGAGAGTCACCATGTCGCACTAGCAGGTATCTTCGTACAGATTGGGCTAGTGCCGAATACCGAGTGGCTAAAAGGTGTGGTTGAACTGACGCCACGTGGGGAAATCGTTGTTGATACCCGTGGTCAAACATCCATCCCTGGAGTATTTGCGGCAGGCGATGTCACTGACACGCCGTTTAAGCAAATTATCATTGCCATGGGCAGCGGCGCGAGTGCATCACTGGGCGCATTTGATTACTTAATTCGTCACAGCGATGAAGAAATCGCCGAGACGAAAACCACAGATACGAAAGCGGCCTAATCGTTAAAAATTAACCGCATAAGCTAAGAAGCCAGCGCAAGCTGGCTTCTTGTTTTTAATAGGATTTATTCGAGTCTTGTGAGTTTATCGAACGCTTTAAACTATGGTACAAACAGGCAAATCCCATGGTTGAAAGCAACAAGATTAAGCAAAGCAGCCTCACCCAAGGCACTTGCCCATCAAGTAACCAATTAAGAAAGGCAGACGAAACAGAAAAACTGGCAAGATAGGCATATTGTAATTGTGTCATGCTAGGTACCGCTATCGACTTTTTTCGTTAATAAAATACGCCACCAGCGCATTGGCATGCCCATGACCGAGTTGATGATCACTCTTAAGCCAAGCCACCATTTCCATATGTTTTTTACCTTCGAGACCTTGCAATAACGTTAGCCAGTGGGCAATCGGCTGACCATAGGTTTTCTCGATAGAAGGGAAATAAGATGCGGGACCTTTCACTTTTACGCTATCGGCTACTGTCGTTGGGTGAGTTTTTCCTGTCATAACAGATGCCCTTATCTTGATATTTATAGAATTTACGTCAATAAAATCTAGCCTAAAGGTAGGGATTCTCTAACCGAATTTGCATTAAGGTTTCAGGCGTATCGACCGCGTTGAAACCAAACTGGGCGTAGAGTCCATGGGCGTCGCGGGTGGCGAGCATTATCCGCCTTAATCCCTGTAAATCAGGATGTTCCATAATTGATGTCATCATCAACTTGCTTAAGCCTAAGCCACGGTGCGACTCAAGTACAAACACATCGGCAAGGTAGGCAAAGGTGGCTTTATCTGTGATTAAGCGGCCAAAAGCCACTTGTTTAGCTTCACTATCAAGCACAGCAAAACACAGGCTATTGGTTAACGCTTTACGCAACAATGCCTTTGGCATGCCCTGCGCCCAATAGCTGTTACTGATAAAACCATGAATAACCTCAAAATCCATTTCCGCTTGATCACAACTCACACTATATGTCGGCATGACTCAATTCTCTTTTTATCCCCAATTAAGTGCAGCATTTGGCATTCAAGACCTAGGCTATAACCACGTTATCTATTACTGCAACTACATGGCTTCGATTTGCTCAACCATGAGTTGCAGCGAGAAATTACCGCGATACTCATTCACATCAAGCTTATAAACGATACGGGCATGGTGAATGGTCGCATCGGGCCAAGTTTGTAAATCCACATTAAAAGCAATCGCATCGAGCATCACAGTGCCGCACTGGGTTTCAAGCACGAGTTTAAGGTGGCGCTCACCGACTATCCGCTGCTGGATAACCTTAAAATAGCCATCGAACAACGGCTCCTCGAAGGCTTGCCCCCAAGGCCCGGCATTACGCAGTAACTGGGCCATCTCAAGATTCAGTTCTGTGGGAGTGAGTTCACCATCGGACCACAGCTCGCCGGTTAGCAGTTCAGGTTTGAGTAGTTCACGTACGCTGTCATCGTAGGCTTTAGCAAAGGTCGCAAAACTGCCCGCTTTGAGTGACAAGCCCGCCGCCATCGCATGACCGCCAAACTTGATAATCAATCCTGGGTGGCGCGTGTTGACCAGCTCCAGCAAGTCGCGCATGTGCAAGCCTTTGATTGAACGCGCCGAGCCTTTAATTTCGTTATTGCCCGCGTCGGCAAAGGCGATCACGGGTCTATGGTATTTGTCTTTAATGCGCGAGGCCAGAATACCAATGACGCCTTGGTGCCAATCTTCTTGAAATAGCGCGATCCCCCAAGGTAACTCGTCTTCGTTGAGCTTTAACTGCTCAAGGCTTTTTAAGGCTTCCTGCTGCATGCCAACTTCCAGCTCACGACGCTCTTGGTTTAACCCATCGAGCTCGGCCGCCATACGCCGCGCGTACATCATGTCTTCACAGAGTAAGGTTTCGACCCCAAGCGCCATTTCATCGAGCCGGCCTGCGGCATTAAGCCTTGGGCCCACGGCAAAACCAAAGTCGGATGCAACAATACGCGCAGGATTTCGCTTCGCCACTTCAAGCAGTGCGGTAATCCCCACACGGCAACGACCCGCTCGCACGCGCTGCAAACCTGCTTCGACTAAAATGCGATTATTGGCATCCAGCGATACCACATCGGCAACGGTGCCGAGGGCGACGATATCGAGCAGCGTGCCGAGATTAGGCTCAGCAATAGCGCGAGTTTGATACCAGTTTCGCGTTCGCAGCTCAGCCCTTAATGCTGTCATCAAATAAAAGGCCACACCGACACCGGCAATCGATTTACTGGCAAAGGGGCAACCCGGTTGATTCGGATTCACTATCGCATCGGCAGCGGGCAACTCGTGTCCGGGTAAATGATGGTCGGTAATCACCACTTGCATACCAAAGGCTTTGGCTGCGGCAACACCATCAATCGATGAAATGCCGTTATCGACAGTGATCAGCATTTCAGCCTGTTTAGACGCCGCAACCGCAACAATTTCAGGGCTTAAGCCGTAGCCGTAATCGAAGCGATTGGGGATCAAATAATCCACTTTCACCGCCCCCATCATCCGTAGCGCCAGCATACAAACGCTGGTCGATGTGGCGCCATCGGCATCAAAATCACCGACGATCAGAATCGACTTATTCGCCTGCATGGCATCGGCAATAAGCGCCGCAGCTTCGGGCAAGCCTTTCATGGTTTCAGGCCTTAATAGACCCTTAAGGACAAGTTCGCATTCGTGGGTGAGCGCACCGCGGCGAGCGTAAAGCTGCTTCAATAGCGGCGAAAGATGAGCAGGTAAATGGCTATCATCAACGGTTGGGCGACGGACTATCTTATGGATCAAGGGACTCAAACTCTCATGAAATCGTGGCGATAAGATAACAAAAAGGTGAGCCTTAAGCTCACCTTTAGTGGGATAAATCTGATTATTTTGACTGTTACTGACGTGCTTCTAAGGTGCGTAATAAGTCCGCAGGAGGTTGATAACCTGGGATCATATTGCCATCTTCTAACACAATTGCCGGCGTACCATTCACCCCAAAGGTGGTGCCTAAAGCATATTGCTCAGCAATTTTTGCATCACAGGTGGCGGCAGATACTTTTTGGCCAGCTTTAGCGTCTGTCATGGCTTTTAATGGATCTTTAGCGCACCAGATAGCCTGCATTTCGTCGGCGTTAGCTGACGGCACACCCGCACGCGGGAAAGCCAAGTAACGTACGGTAATGCCAAGCTTGTTGTAATCAGCCATTTGGCTGTGCAATTTACGGCAATAACCACAGCTGACGTCGGTAAATACAGTGACCACGTGTTTTTCATTTTTCGCTTTATAGACAAGCATATTATCTTCAAGCGGCTTCATCATTTCTAAACGTGGGCCAGCTAATGCTGCTTCCGTTAAGTTTTTCATGCCTTTATCTAGGTCATACAAACTGCCGTGGAACAGTTTTGATCCATCACGACTAATATAGAGCACGCCGCGGTTGGTCATGGCTTGATATAAACCCTCAATCGGCGAATCCTGCATAGAAATGACTTCAACATCCAACATCTCCGTCAGTTTTTGCTTAATAGCAGCGGTATCTGGCGAGGTCGCTGTTGCGGCGTGAGCAAGAGGAGCTACAACAAGGGCAAAAATTAAAGATAATGCTCGGGTTAACTTCATGGGACATCCTATAAATTGGGTCTCGACGAGGAGATTTTGAGGTCGTTCAAACGCGATATACTTAATAGACCCCGTATGGTGGCAAAAAGTTACAGACAAGCCGCGCGGAAAGCAAATTTATGCTGTAACTAAATCCTTTTTCAGCCTCTTGGATGATGCTGTTGATGCAATTCCTGCAACCTTGCCCGCGCCACATGGGTATAAATCTGCGTGGTCGACAGGTCGCTATGGCCTAACAGCAATTGCACTACCCGCAGATCGGCACCGTGATTAAGCAAATGGGTAGCAAAAGCATGGCGCAATGTGTGCGGTGATAATGCGGTTTCAATCCCAGCACGCAGGGCATACAGCTTAATCCGATGCCAAAAGGTTTGCCGCGTCATCATCTGCCCGCGTTTTGACGGAAACACCACATCGGACTGTTTATTGCCGAGCAACTCTTGGCGCGCAAACTTCATGTAGCTCTCAACTTCGGTAATCGCTAATTCACCCAGCGGCACAAGACGCTCTTTGCCGCCCTTACCCACAATGCGTACTAAGCCTTGGCGCAGGCTCATCTGTTCCATCGTCAAGCCAACGAGCTCGCTCACCCTCAAGCCTGTCGCATACAAAAGCTCTAGCATGGCTTTGTCACGACATTCGACGGCATCTTCCACATTGGGCTCAGACAACAAGCGATCGACCTGTGATTCACTCAATGAATCCGGCAAATGGCGGGTTAATTTAGGCGACTCAACTAGGGCCATAGGATCGGCTGAAATCTGTTTGGTCTGCACTAAATAGGTATAGAAACGCCGTAAACTGCTGAGCAGCCGAGCGCTACTGGTGCGCGCAAAATCCTGCTCGACTCTAAAGGCTAAATACGCTCTGACATCGGCCTGAGAAACCGCAAGCAGCGTTACCCCTTGCTGAGCTTGATAACGATCAAAATGGCGCAGATCGGTGCGATAGGCCGATAAGGTGTTGTCACTCAGTCCCTTGCTCGACCAGAGATCATCAAGAAAAACATCAATGAGCGGATCGGGCTGATATGTCTTAGGCACAAAAACTCCATAAAAAAACGGCGTCATCAAATGATACGCCGTTGATATTAACTTAACTAGATTTAAGCCTACATCAGCTTAACTGAGTCCCGCGTAAAAACGCGAGTACAAGGCTTAAGCAGCAGCCGTTTGATCACGACCACGACCAAACACTAAACACAGTACTATGGTTGCAATCGTTGGCAGTAACCAAGCCATGCCTTCTTCATAGAGTGGCAGCTTAGATAACACGGGAGACATCATATCCACGACATGGATAAAGCCCTGCGCTAAGCCATTCACCGCTTGACCATCAGCGTCAGTCAAACCTTTCGCTGCCACTTTAAGACCATCGAAGATGCCGAAAAACAGTGCCACGCTCAGTACTGCACGATGTGCAAACTGTGGATTCGCAAAATAAGCGGTCAGGAAAGTCACAACCACAAGAGCAATAGCCACAGGATAAATCGTCATTAATACGGGAATACTAATAGCAATCAACTGACTTAGGCCCACGTTAGCAATCACAGCACAAATCACGCTTAAGAAGATCACCAGGAAACGGTAAGACAGTTTAGGCATTAGCTCATTGAAGAACTCAGAACATGCACTCACAAGGCCAACCGCTGTGGTTAAACAAGCTAAGGTCACGACCGATGACAACAAGACTGAGCCTAAATCACCAAATTCACGGGTCACATAGTTCGTTAAAATCTCGCCGCCATTTTTAGCACCGATGGCGATATCGCCTGCGGTCGCACCTAAAAAGAACAGCGACACATACACAAAGGCTAAACCAGCAGCAGCAATAAAGGCGGCGCGGATCAGATATTTAGTTTGAGCACTCGGTTGATCAATCCCCTTTTTGCGCAGGATATCGATAATCAGCATACCAAACATCAAGGACGCTAACGTATCCATAGTGTTGTAGCCTTCCAAAATACCTTTGGTCAGCGGATGGTTTTGATAATCGCCTACGGCTTGGCCCACTTCGGATGCGGGTAAAAACATCACAGATGCTGCTAATCCAACCAACAAGATCAATAAAATAGGCGTTAATACTTTACCTACACTATCGAGCAGCTTGCCAGGGAAAAGCGCCAATAACATAGTCACAGTGAAGAAACACATGGTGTATAGCAGTTGCGACAGATTCAGTTCTAAACTGCCCAGTAAAAATGTGGCCGTGGTGTCATCGATAAAGGGCTTAGCGCCAATCTCGTAAGCCACTAAACCGGTACGCGGCGCAGCAAACGCAGGGCCGATAATGATATAAATCGCGATAGCCAATGTCGTTGCTGCAAATACTGGCAGCATAGCCATAACCTTACCTTGAGCCTTAGCGACAGCAATCAGTCCAACTAAAGGTAAACCTACGGCGGTAATCAAAAAACCCAACATGGCGAGGGGCATATTACCACCCGCTAACATTCCCGCGAACGGTGGAAAAATTAGGTTACCTGCCCCTAAAAAGAATGCGAAGGTCATAAAACCTAAGCCCAATGTATCTGCGATACTCATCTGATTGTCTTGCACTGAAAGCCCCATCTTGTCTTATTGTTTTTTTACAAACTTAAGTGATTATGTGTCGATTAGCCATAGCTAAAACAAAGCCCATCCGGAGTGCAAATCTTTGTTTACACAATTCCGTGGTAAATATGTTCGATATCTGTCGAGTTTATAATCTATGACAAACTTTTGCGCAGCCGCACTGACTACTAATTCACCACCAAACTCGTTTACCTATCCGTTAATCATAAAAGTGATTAAAAATGGGGGCGAAACTAATACCAGACTTAAAGCACCAATACAAGACAACAAGACCGTTAGGATAAAAAAAGCGAAATAATGCTAATTAACTGCTAAGAAAAGGTTTCTAAGGCAATAAAATAAAGCGTTAATTAAGTAAAATCTGTATTGCGCCATAAAAAATAAAATCTTATGCCGACACAAATTCATACATCTAGGGCAACATCTTCTGTTTAAAAGCATTGGCTAAAAACGAGGGCTAGAATTAGAATACTGCCCGCCCAATATTGGGCCTAACCACCTTAGAACGGCAAAAATTAACTCTCCATGGCATTCACTTTTAAACAATTTCATATCGATGATATGAATTGCGGCATGGCCGTAGGCACAGACAGTGTCGTCCTAGGCGCGTGGGCTCAACTGACCGCAGCAAAAACCGTTTTAGATATTGGTGCTGGCAGCGGCTTACTCAGTTTAATGGCAGCGCAGCGCAGTCAAGCACACATTACCAGTGTCGAGTTAGACGCCAGTGCTGCCGAGGCTTGCCAGCATAACTTCCACAATAGTCCGTGGGCGAATCGACTCACCTTAGTCAACAGCAGTATCCAAGACTTTTGCCAACAGATTGAGTATCAAGAGTATTTTGATCACATCATTTGTAATCCGCCCTATTTTGAGCAAGGCACACAGGCGATACAATCCCAGCGCGCTATGGCCCGTCACACAGATAGCTTAAGTTTTACCGCGCTACTCGATGCCATTCATGTGTGCCTAGCACCGCAAGGAAACGCAAGCCTCATATTACCAATGCAGAGCATGGCGCGTTTCAATGAGATTTTAACGCACTCACCGCTCAGTCTTATTGAAATGACTAACCTTATCAGTATTGTAGGAAAAAGCGCCAATCGAGCACTCTGCGTACTCGCGCACAAGACTCACCCTCAAATTGCCACGAAGATCAGTGATATCACTATTCGAGAACTTTCAGGCCAATACACCCAAACCATGGTGCAATTGATCCGAGATTTTTACCTTAAATACTGATATCGAGCCCAGCCCTGACACGTAAAGTAAAGGCCGCTAAGTTTGGCAAAGGTAACGAAGGGGCCAATTCCCCCAAAATTAGATGCTAATACATTGAGCTTAAAGTAATTAACTTATGCCTATTACCATAAAACTTTACCGGCTGAGAAGATAAACACCGGAGATCTAGATAAGTTATTTAAGTTAACCGCTATAACCTTTATAATGCTTCGCTATTATCCGTCGAGACGCTGCGCATGCAATTTGAAGATTTCCAGCTTGACCCTAGCTTATTAGAGTCGCTTAATGCCATGGGGCATCATTCACCCACCACTATTCAGCAAGAAACTATCCCTTATGCCCTAGAGCAAAGAGATATTCTCGCGCGCGCCCCGACAGGAACAGGTAAAACAGCGAGCTTTTTACTGCCATCGTTGCAACATTTAATCGACTTCCCCCGCCGTTTCGCTGGGCAAGCACGTATCCTGATCCTCACGCCAACCCGTGAGTTAGCCAGCCAAATCCACCGTTATGCGTGTCACTTAGCCACTGGCCAAGGTTTAGACATAGCGATCGTGACCGGTGGTGTGCCTTACGGACCACAAGAAGAAGCCTTAGCAGGCAACGTCGATATTCTGGTCGCGACCCCTGGCCGCCTGATGGAATATTTAGACAAAGGCAATTTCAACGCCCAAGAAGTCGATATCTTAATTATCGACGAAGCCGACCGCATGCTAGACATGGGCTTCTCTTCTGTGGTGCAAGCGATTGCTATCGAAGCCCAAGGCCGCAAGCAGAACATGTTGTTCTCTGCCACCTTAGAAGGCGGCGGTGTGCAACGTTTTGCCCGTGAAGTGTTAAACGACCCGATTGAAATCGATGTTGAAGCACCTCGCAGCGAAAAAGCCAAGATCCACCAATGGATCCACTTAGCCGATGATAAAGAGCATAAATTTGCCCTGTTATGTCATCTGCTGCGCCAAGAAGATGTGAAACGGACTATCGTGTTCGTAAAAACCCGCGACATCGTTTCTAGCTTAGAAGGCCAGTTACTTAAAGTCGGTATTGCCTGCGCTTTCATGCGTGGCGATATGGAACAGAAAAAACGTTTCCAAGCTTTGAGCCGCTTTACCAAAGGTGAAGTGAACGTCTTGCTGGCAACCGATGTGGCTGCACGCGGTATCGATATCGACGATATCACCCATGTGATCAACTTCGACATGCCACGCTCTGCCGATACCTATATTCACCGTATCGGTCGTACTGGCCGCGCTGGCGCCAAAGGTACTGCGATTTCGTTGGCCGAAGCCCACGATATGCGTATCGTCGGTAAAATCGAGCGTTATATCGAGCAACCGTTGAAACGCCGCGTGATCGAAGAGCTGCGTCCTAAGAACAAAGAAGCGCGGACACCGGGTAAGAAAAAAGCCAAAGTGAAAGCGAAAGAAGCAGCGAAGAAAACCAGTAAGAAAGAAGCGGCAAAGAAAGCGAGTAAAATCGCCCGCAAGAAGAAGTAACCTCTGCTTGAAATAATCCAACTAAAGCCGCTATATGCGGCTTTTTTATTACCTAAATTTAACTCAATGCAATAAATCAACTGGCGAGTAAAAGCTAATCACAAAATATAGAACATGAAATACGGCCTATTTAGCTTTGCCAATCCGTAAGCTCATTACTCTTTATTTCAATACCTTCCAATTACCTAAGTGAACCTTTTATCATTTACCTGCTCTAAATTTCGCCAAAATATCGGTACCTAGTGAGCACCTGTGTCAAACCATCACTTTTAGACACATTTAATTTACAAAAATAAATTTATTGGCGCGGCCGACTCTGCTACTTTAACCCCATTACGCGATTAGCATGGATGTAACAATAATATGATGAAGACCCTACTGAGGAGACTTTCTCCTTTTCTTATTCTGCTGCTGTTTGTCTTTGGCGCAGCCTTATTAATGAAAACTAAGGAGGCGCCAGAACAAAAACCGGAAGAGATGCCCATTCCTATCGTTGACGTCACGCAAGTGACTCAGCAAACGGTATCGCTAAACTTACCGTCCTACGGTGTGGTTACGCCAAAATATAAAACCCAGCTTGTGACCGAAGTTCAAGGCAGAATGCTGAGTATTTCCGCTGATTTTGTGGCGGGTGGCATAGTCAAAAAAGGCGACCAACTCGCACAAATCGAGCCCTCAGATTACGAGGCTGATTTAATGCAAGCCGAAGCAACACTGGCCCAAGCTACCGCCGCGCTGAACGAAGAAATTGCCCGCGGTGAAGTCGCTAAAATCGAATTCAAAGGCTACGACAAGGGCTTACCCCCAGAGTTAGGTCTGCGTATTCCACAGCTTAAAAAAGAGCAAGCCAACGTTAAATATGCGCAAGCAGCACTGGCGCGTGCCCAACGTAACCTTGAGCGCACGGTTATCCGCGCGCCGTTCGATGGCATAATCAAAGCGCGCAATGTCGATTTAGGTCAGTATGTTAGCTTAGGTACAAACTTAGGTGAGCTTTATGACACTAGCGTTGCTGAAATCCGCTTACCGATTTCCAATGACGATCTAGCCTATCTAGAGTCGGTCGATAATCCCGATACCCAAGTGACGCTGAGCGCCTCTTTGGCGGGTAAAGAAAATACTTGGGAAGGCAATATTATCCGCAGCGAAGGCGTGATCGATTCTGAAAATCGCATGGTGTATTTAGTCGCTGAAATCAAAGACCCTTACCTGCGCGCCAATAAAGTTGCTGGCAGCTTACCGCTTAAATATGGCAGCTTCGTCAATGCAGTCATCAAAGGTCGCACAGTCGATGGCATAGTAAAACTACCCCGCCATGTGGTTCGTAACGATCATGTCGCCTTAGTTAACGATAAAAATATCGTTGAAATGCGCCATGTAAATATCGTTCGTAGCGATCTCGACAATGTGTATATCAAGGACAGTCTAAAAACGGGCGAGCGCGTCGCCACCACTCACTTCAACAGCATGGCAAACGGTCAACTGGTCAAGGTCTTAGGTGAAGCGGCATTGCCGACTGAGACGCCAAAAGAAGACACGCCTGAGTCGAGTCTTGCGGCCACTGGAGTGAAATAATGGACACTCAAAAAGGGATCTTAGCCTGGTTCGCCCGCAACAGTGTGGCCGCGAACCTGTTAATGTGGGCATTGCTCGTCGGCGGTTTGTTCAGCACTGTCTTGATCAATAAAGAGGTTTTTCCTTCTTTCGAACTCAATTTACTGAATATTTCCGTCGCCTATCCGGGCGCGGCGCCGCAGGAAATCGAAGAAGGCATCAACATCAAGATTGAAGAAGCCATCCAAGATATCAACGGTATCAAGAAGGTCACGTCAGTGGCTAGCGAAGGGGTAGGCTCGATTACGGTTGAAGTCGAAGACGGTTACGAAGTACAAACCGTGCTCGATGAAGCCAAACTAAGATTAGATGCGATTTCGACCTTCCCAGTGAACATCGAAAAACCCAATATCTATCAGATTAAACCTGAAAATAACGTCATTTGGGTGTCTGTCTATGGCGATATGACACTGCACGATATGAAGGAGTTGGCTAAGTCGGTGCGTGACGATTTAACCCAACTGCCAGCCGTGACCCGTGCCAAAGTCACTGGGGTGCGCGATTATGAAATCGCCATCGAAGTATCAGAAGATAAACTACGCGAATACGGCCTAACATTTACACAGGTCGCGTTAGCGGTGCAAAACTCTTCCTTTGACTTACCCGGCGGTTCGATTCGCGCCCAAGATGGCGACATCCTGCTGCGCACCAAAGGCCAAGCCTACACGGGTGATGACTTTGCGAATATCGTCGTCACCACTCGCCCCGACGGTAGCCGCGTGATGTTGCCGCAAGTGGCGACTATCAAAGATGACTTTGAAGAAAGGTTAGAATATACCCGCTTTAACGGTAAACCGGCCGCGATTATCGAAGTCACCAGTGTTGATGATCAAAATGCCTTAGACATTGCCGCTCAAGTAAAACAATACGTCGAGGATCGCCGCGCGACACTTCCTGCCAACGCGCAACTCGATACTTGGGGTGATATGACTCACTACCTCAAAGGCCGCTTAAACATGATGATGTCGAACATGTTTTACGGTGCTTTGTTGGTCTTTATCATCTTAGCCTTGTTCCTCGATCTTAAGTTGGCATTTTGGGTCATGATGGGTCTGCCGGTATGCTTCCTCGGCACTATGCTGATCATGCCGCTCGAACCTTTCTCAATGACGATCAACATGTTGACCCTGTTCGCCTTTATCTTGGTGCTCGGGATAGTGGTGGACGATGCGATTGTCATCGGCGAGAGCGCCTACACAGAAGTCGAACGCCACGGTCACTCGGTTGAAAACGTGATCCGCGGCGCGCAAAAAGTGGCGATGCCCGCGACCTTCGGGGTATTAACCACGATTGCGGCCTTTATTCCCATGTTAATGGTTTCTGGCCCTATGGGGATTATTTGGAAATCCATCGGCATGGTGGTCATCCTCTGTTTGGCCTTTTCCTTGGTCGAATCTAAGTTCATTCTGCCAGCGCATTTAGCACACATGAAGTTTAAAAAGCCCGGTGCGCCAAGGGGATTCTTTGGTCGCCTTAAAGCCAACTTTAACGACAGAGTGCAGCACTTTATTCACCACAGTTATCGTAATTTCCTCGAGCGCTGTATCAAGCAAAGATACAACGTGGTCGCGGCTTTTATCGGTGTGTTGGTCCTGTCGATTGCCTTAGTCGCCAGTGGTAAAGTGCGTTGGGTATTCTTCCCAGATATTCCATCGGACTTTATCCAAGTTCAGTTGGAAATGGACGAAGGCAGCTCGGAAGATAACACTTTGAAAGTGGTGCAGAGCATAGAAGAAGCCCTGTACAAGATGAATGACAAAATGGAGCAAGATAACGGCTATCAAGTGGTGAAACACAGCTTTATCAATATGAGCTCCCGCACCTCTGCCTTTATTTTTGCCGAACTGACGAAAGGTGAAGACCGCGAAGTCGATGGTGTGACGATTGCTGCCGCATGGCGTGAACAATTGCCCGAGCTTCTATCGGTCAAAAAACTCAGCTTTAACGCGAGTACTAACGATGCCGGTGGCGATATTTCCTTCAGGTTGACCTCAAGTGATCTCGATGAACTGTCCGCGGCCTCTAAAGAGTTGAAGCAAAAACTCGCCAGCTATGAAGGCGTATACGATATTGCCGACAACTTTTCCTCGGGTAGCCATGAAATTCGCCTGAAGATACGTCCAGAGGCGGAAGCCCTTGGCCTGACCCTTTCCGATTTAGCTCGCCAAGTGCGTTATGGTTTCTATGGTTATGAAGCCCAACGTATTTTGCGTAATAAAGAAGAGATCAAGGTAATGGTGCGCTATCCATTAGAGCAGCGCCGCACTGTGGGTTATCTGGAAAACATGCTGATCCGCACGCCAACGGGCACCTCGGTTCCCTTCTCGACCGTGGCACAAATTGAGAAAGGCGAATCCTACGCCTCAATTACCCGTGTTGACGGTAAGCGGGCGATCACCATCACGGCAAATGCCAACAAAAACATAGTTGAACCTTCAAAAGTGGTACAGGAAATCCAAAAAGATTACCTGCCACAATTACAGGCCAAGTATCCTAAAATCCAAACCGCGTTAGATGGCGGCAGTTTAGATGAACAGAATGCTATGGTCGGTTTGATGCAAGGTTTCTTCTTTGCGCTGTTTACCATTTATGCACTGATGGCAATCCCGCTAAAATCCTACAGTCAGCCGTTGATCATCATGTCGGTGATCCCCTTCGGGATTATCGGCGCCCTGTTCGGTCACTTGATTCAGGGACTCGCGATGAGCGTATTAAGTCTCTGCGGCATAGTGGCACTCGCGGGTGTGGTGGTAAACGACTCTTTGATTTTGGTCGACTTTGTTAACCGTGCGCGGGAGCAAGGTCAATCGGTTAGACAGGCGGCAGTGGATTCCGGCTGTTATCGCTTTAGGGCGATCATCCTCACGTCACTCACCACCTTTGTCGGTTTAGTGCCTATTATTCTCGAGCGCAGTTTGCAGGCGCAAATTGTGATCCCTATGGCGACGTCCCTCGCCTTCGGTATCCTGTTCTCGACCGTAGTAACGCTGATCTTAGTGCCGCTGCTGTACATCATACTCGACGATGTTAGCCGCTCTAGCAGCCGCTTCTTCAACTGGTGGTGGCAGCCTAAGAAAACCAATGATGAGGACGTTAAGCATCCGGATTTTGAGCAAGCTGTCACGACTGACTATAAGAAAGACTATCTATAGGCTGATAACGACAGACCGTTAGCGACAGGCAGTTAGCGATAGGCAGTTAGCAATAGACTGTGAATCAATGTCTTATCCTTAAAAAGAGAGCTTAGGCTCTCTTTTTTATTGCCAGTGTTCATTCAATTCCACATCAGCATCAAAGTCACTATGCCGTGAGTGGGTTTGAGCTTTCAAGTTGCGATCTAGCTGACAGTTATGCCATCGGGCTTTCGCTACACTGTGCCCAAGTCGTCAGTTATCGTTAGAATGAACCTATCATTATGTCTGAGCATCTGCATAAGCAACACCTTGATAACCCGCACGTTGTCACTACTGAAACCCTCGCGAACGGTCACATCACAGATGAAGTTTGCACAAATGAAACCTGTGCGACCGAAACCCTAGTCTATGATATTCGCCGCAGTCGCTACCTCAATATCACTGGTCGCTGCACCCTGCGCTGCGCTTTCTGCCCAAAACATAATGGCAGTAAACAAATCCACGAATACCAACTCGCCCTGTGCCACCAACCTAAGCCAGAGGAAATTATCCCTCTGCTTGGCAATGTTAAAGACTTTGAAGAATACGTGTTTTGCGGTTATGGCGAGCCCACTTTAAATCTTCCAACGCTACTCACTGTGGCAAAAGAGATCAAACGCAGGGGCGGACGAGTCCGGATTAATACCGATGGTTTAGGCAATCTGGTCCATAGGCGCAATATTCTGCTTGAACTTGCCGACTGCGTTGATAGCTTATCGATTTCACTCAATGCGGATAATGAAACCGCCTATATTGAACACTGCCGCCCAAAACTCGCTGGTTCCTACGCCGCCGTGCATGCCTTTATCGCCTTGGCACCACACTATATTGAAACGGTACAAGTCTCCGCCATCGAAGGATTAGCGGGCGTCGATATTGATATTTGCCGTGAACAAGTGGAGTCCTACGGCTGTGAATTTAAGCATAGAGTGCTAGGCGCATTAGGCTAAACACCATTCCAATACGGCTAAAATCGACTGAAGCACTGAGCCACATGAACTCGCCACTGAGCGAATGAGTAGAGATGTAAATCTGTCTTAACTTTTACTAAGGAAATCTTGCTTAGTAACTTGGCACTGTCGTAACAATTCTTTCGTGTTAACATAGCGAAATTAACAGATCACCCACTCATAATCGGTTCATGCTGAAGAATAACCCAAGCACGTATCCCCTAGCGCCGCTGCTCTCTTTAACTCAAGGGATCCATTGGTCGCATCAACGCTTATTAGCCGTTGCAAGCCAGCTCTCTATGCTGGTGATTGGCATGATCATTTTAACCAACTTAATCATTACTTTAGGAGAGCGACGTCTACAGGAAGAATGGGCGACGCAGAGATACAGTGAACTGCAAACTATAGGCACACTGATCACAGATAAAGTGTCTTTCCAGCAATTTCGCACCCAAATTTTTGCCAATGGTGAGCTGCTAAAGCAGTACTTGAGCAATCCGACCGCCAAGCAGCAACTCAAATTACAGGAAGCTTGGCTAGATCTGGTGAAGCATATTCCTGAACTGCTCGGCATTGCGCTGTACGATCCCCAAGGCAATTATAAGTTCTCTACCCCTTCTAATTTCAGTAAAGATGCCTTACCGCCGACCTTGCTTGGCGCGAGTCGTAATATGGGTGGTAAAGAGGTTTACACCTCTCCACTGGAGTTTGTTCCAATTGAAGGCATGCTAGAACCTTATATGTATCAAATGGCGTGGCTCGAAAAGCCCGATCAGAGTTCTATGGGTTATCTAGTGACATACAACTCTATGGTGCAAATGCTCGAAGCCATCAAGCCGGCTTTTTCGAGTAACAAATCGCCTATGTTAGTGCTCGACACGCAGGGATTACTCTATGCTGGCGCGAGCGATCTCGCCCCGTTAAGCAATATGCCAGAAACCTTAGGGGCAAGTTTGAGACAAAGTTATCCTGCTCTGTGGCGTGATATGTCCATGAGTAATTTTGGTCAATTCCACGGTGAAGAAGCGACATTTGTTTACCTTAAGATCGAGCTTACCGCCCAGCCAGAAACCCGCAGAGAATACTTTTTACTCTCCTATGTGCGTAACTCCGACATAGCCGCACGTTTTTCCCAGTGGCAAAACATTGTCATAGTGGCATCGCTAATCTTAACCGTACTCGCCGCTTGGGTTGTGCTGCTCAGCCATATGTATCGTTTACAACAGCGTTCACGCCAATACAGTATCGATGTCGCCAATGGCTTATTTAACAGTGATATCGGCTTTATGATGGTCAACGAAAACGCCAGAGTGATCAGTGCCAACACCAAGGCAGCAGAAGCGACCTTAGTGCCACTGGATGAACTCACAGACCGCAGTCTACAACGCACCTTATGCCTCGATGACAGAACCTATGCCGAGCTGATGGAGCAAGTGCATAAAACGGGTCAATGGTCTGGTGAAATCAGCCTAGAAAGTATCAATGGCCCAACGCTGCGGGTGCATATCCGCCAAGCGCCAAGGGCGAGCCGAGGGTCACCGCATCTATTGATCACCCTTGAAGACATCAGTGAATTAGTCAGCAGTAAAGAACAAGCATTTCTCAGTGAGCTTTTATGCGATAGCACAGTCGCAACAGCGCTGACAGATGCCAATGGTAAATTGATTAAAATCAACCCCGTATTTGATGCGCTAATGCAACTCAATGGCGATTTAAATCAAGATTTAGCCTCGCTGCTCGCCAACGATTTAGGTAATCAATGGCAAAGAATTAGTGCTCAAATCGCCATGCAAGGTCAGTGGCAGGGGCAAATTCTGTGCTCACCTAAACAGGCGCACTCCAATTGTTTGCAAGCCACCTTAAAGGGCCATGTGGCCGCCGATGGTGAGATTGATTATATCGTCTGTACCTTAGAACAAGCCGCCGAACGCGGCCGAGGCACAGAGAAACGCAGCCTTGTGCCCCATCGCAGCACGATTCTGCTGAGCTTAGTTGATTTAGAGCGTTACTTTAACTCGCTGCCGCCGCCAAGCCGCCTGAGTTCAAGCCTACTGTTAATGGATATCAACCCTGAAGGTTTACTGAGCCACATGAGTGACATCGACCAACTGGCGAACCGCCAGCAGGAAGTCGAAGTTCAATTACTGCTTGAAATTCCTGCTAATTATCAGATTTTGCATTGGCAACTCGGGAAACTGATTGTGATGTTACCTGACACAGATGCGACCCATGCACACAACTTTGCCCTCAATATGATGGAAAAGCTTAATGGCAATGGCTTAGGTGAAGGGATCAGTATCGGGATTGCGGGTTATCAAGAAGGCCAAACACTTGAGCAGTATCTGAATAATGCCGAAGTCGCCCTAAAACGGGCGAAACAGAATAACGATCAAAATATCGGTCAGGCCTTTACTCGTCATCAATCGTAGATTCAGGCATGTTGACCGAATCGGGCAATTGGCTCTGGGTAATCTCAATAATCGTCGAGCGGTTCATGGTGATCTTGTAGCGAATATACTGCGGAGCTTCACGGCCATCGCGCAGCACTAAAATCAAGTTAACTTGATAGCGTCGCTCAACCGATTCATGGCTGATTTTGCCTTCAACTTCCTTATAAATCTTCGCCTTACCCCGCTCTAAGTAGCGGGCAAAGGGCACTAAGCTAAAGTTCACTTGCTCTTGAATGGTGGAGTATCCCGCTTGAAACTCACTCTGATTCACCTTAGTGGCAATTTTATAGTGCAGGATTTCCGCATCGACCTTATTTTGGCTATGCCTGTGCTTTAAAATTTCGCTGACTTTATCGGGCAGATCTTGCTGGCGCATAAACTCAAGCCATACCAACTGCTTAGCGATTACTGCCTGACTGGTGGTATCGCGCAAAATCCGGCTCCAGCGTGGCCTGCCCCGCTGAATAAAACGCCACATGGCATTACGCACGTCATCCTTAAAGATTTCCCTGAAGCCGTAAATCACCGCCAAGGTCAGCACTAAGGCAATGGTAAAGCCGCTGAAGGCGCCCTGCGCTTGAATAATCAACGCCGACACTACCAACATCACTAACGCCGTCGCCAGTCCCGTCGTGAACTTTTTAAGGCCAATCCCTAAGGGCTTTAACTCTTCTTTAAGTACCACACCTTGTTGGATTAAACGTCGTAACAACAACATCTTGTTTGAGATGCGGTTAGGATCTTGCTTAGTTTGCGCCGAGTTGTAGTTATGCTCATCCCGATAGGCACACTCATTGCGACACAGTGTTAGCACCCGTTCTTGGATATCGTTGAAATCACTGGTGCGTGTAGCATGGGCGAGCACTTTTAGTAACTGCTGCTCGCAGAACCAAGACAGGTAGTTGTCGGCATTTTCGAAGTAGGATTTCCATTTAGGATCGCCCGGTTCGTTACGGCGAAACTTTTTCAGCAACTGGCCAACTTGTTCGCGTAATTCGTCGAGGGCAAAATAGAAATGGGTTACATCTGTGATTTGATTGAGTTCTTTAACGTCGTTTTCGACTGCAACGGCAAACTGATAGGCGAACAGATTCAAGTACAATCTGAATTCTTCAACGGTGCGGCGATTTAAACTAGCAAAGCGGCCCTGTACCAAAGGTAAGTGCAAGCCTTCTGAATAGTAAGAACGACGGCCGACAATCGCGCTGTAGTAGTACTCTTCTTCATTGAGCGTGTGCGAGCCTATGCCCATTTCCTTTGGTAAAAAGAAATAGAGATCAAGCTGACGATTATCGCCCTTTTCCATCTGATGGCTGAACTTAATCGACAGGGATTCTTCTTGCTTTACACGTATCTTAGACACAACACCCTTTTCATGAGCCCTCACAGAGACTCATCGCAGTAGACATAAATCAATGAGCACTAATCTTAACTGAAATAAACTCAAATTCACTGATTAAATTCGACTATTTACGATTCGGCATCCACAAATCGTATTGCTGGGTTGGAATAACACCACGGCATAATCCTTAGTGTCATCCATATCTAACACTTCAATACTGAAATTATTCACCCCAGAATCGCGAAACGGTAAACTGCTGATGTTAGATAGATATTTCATATGTTCTGGCCAATTTTTTTGCTTTTCCATTTCCGATTCAGTTTTCGTCTCCACCGCCACCCTATAGGTCATGCTATTGGCCTCAATGCTGTCGACCTTGCCACGCATCGAAATATGGCCCGCACTGGTGCCATCAAAATTAAAGTAACGGTAGTTGATTTGCGCTTTGTCGGCGGCAATCAATACGTCCACGAGCAGGTAAAATTTATTGTCGCTGTTGTTACTGCCAGCACTGGCGCTGACATATGGATTGGCACTCGTGTGCCGATCAAATAATTCTGAGCTGCAACTTAACATCATGGTCCGGCTCGTTGCCAATTGTTTATAAATCACCCCGCAAGCCGCAATCAAGGCCGACAAAATAACAATACTAATGGTCCACTTGAGCCACTTAGCCACAGATATTCACCTCGCGTAGCCAGGCAGAGTCGATGAATGTTTTGGGACGAGATAAATCGCTGATACTAATATTGCGCAGCACTGACTGGCCGAGTTTTTCACCGCGAAAGGTCATATTAAGCACCTGTTTATCATGGGATAAAGACGCATAAACATCTGCCCAATCGCTTTTACCGCAGGCAATAAGTCCCGTGCTTAAGCGTTCGCCCATTTCAAACAGTAAGGTGTTGCTCGCACTGGAGTCGGCATATAAGTTCAAGCGCACTTGCTGACCCGAGGCTAACGACAGTATCGACATCATCAAGGCTTGAGTCGGTTTACTGTGGTCTGTGTGTTTCAGATAAAACACCGAAAACGCCAACATCACCCCAAATAACACTAAGGCACTCCACAAAGGCACAGTGTGCAGCCTGAGGTAATTGATGCCTCGATATTCGCTGCCGTTTGATGGTCGCAATAAATAGCCTTGGCCTTTAACGGTTTCGATCAAGCCCTCGTGCGAAGGGCCAAGAAAAGAGCGGAGCCTGGATATGACGTGGGATAAAGAGGCATCAGTTAACGGCGGACCTTGTCCATCCCCCGTTTTCAGCATGTGCTTTGAAACTAACTGTCCTTGGTGTGCAAGCAATAACGTGAGCACTTGTAGCTCGGCTCGAGAAAGATGCCAAGATTCATCGCGAGACAACTCAATCAGTATGCCTCGTTCTCGATCAAACCTGCAGCCTCCCAATTGCATACACATTAACTCAACTCCATAAAAACACAGAGTTAAGTCTATGCAAGACCACAAATAATTAATGTGATCTTGCTAACCCAAGCCAGCAAATAGTTAATTTTCGTGAGACAAGCCGCATGCCTGTCTCGGTAAACGGCATGTCTCGATAAACGACAATCAAGCTAATGCAGTGTTAGAACATCGCGGCGTTTAACCACATGTGCACTAAAATACTCGCCACATAACCTAAAGCTATCACAGGCGTCCAACGAAGATGCGCCCCAAAGGTATAAATGCCACGAGCCTGTCCCATCAAGGCAACCCCTGCCGCACTCCCAATCGAAAGCAAACTACCGCCCACACCCGCTGTCAGGGTAACCAATAACCACTGCCCCAAAGCCATATCGGGATTCATGGTCAATACCGCAAACATCACCGGAATATTATCAATCACAGACGAGAGTATACCCACGGCGATGTTGGCATAGGTGACATCCCAATGCGAATACATGGCCTCAGACACTAAGCTCAAATATCCCATAAAACCTAGGCCACCGACGCATAACACCACGCCATAAAAGAACAGTAGAGTATCCCACTCGGCGCGAGAAATGCGGCTGAACACATCAAATGGCACCACACTGCCAAGTTGCTGCAGGCGTAATTTGTCTTGTCTTAATTCCGCCTTTTCACGTTCGCGGGCAACAGAACGATTGAAGGTTTTACGCAGGTAAAAACCAAAGAATTGCAGGAAGCCTAATCCCGTCATCATGCCCAATACAGGCGGCATACCTAAGAAGGAATGGGCACACACTGCCGTAGCAATAGTGAGTAAAAACAGCCCCACAATACGCTTAGCTCCGGGCTTAGTGTACACATGCTCTTTTTCAGGCTCAGGCACAAAATGCGGGATGAACACACTCATAATGGCGGCGGGTAAGGCAAAGTTAACGAGGGCGGGAATGAACAGATTAAAGAAATCGCCAAAGTGCACTAGGCCCTTTTGCCATACCATTAAGGTCGTGATGTCACCAAAGGGGCTGAACGCGCCACCCGCGTTGGCCGCTACGACAATGTTGATACAGGCAAGGGTTATAAACTTGCGTTGCCCTGCACCAACCTTCATCACCACAGCGCACATCAGTAAAGCCGTGGTTAAGTTATCGGCTACGGGCGAGATGAAAAACGCCATAAAGCCCGTTAACCAAAACACAGTTCGCAGGCTAAAACCACGGCCCACCAGCCAGCCGCGGATCGCATCGAACAGATTACGTTCTTCCATGGCATTGATATAGGTCATCGCCACCAGCAAGAAGAGCAGTAGCTCGGCGTATTCGAGCAAGTTTTGCTTGAATGCCGCTTCCGACACTTCGGACATGCCGTTTTGCATATAGACAAAACCTATCATGCCCCAGATGATCCCTGCCGCAACGAGCACAGGTTTCGACTTGCGTAAATGTAATGTCTCCTCGGCCATCACAAGTACATAAGCCAGCACAAACACACAGACAGCAACATAACCCACGCTCGCGGCGGTTAAATTAAGCCGATCTGCCCCTTCTGTCATAGCCCATGCTGCAGGTGAGAATCCGCTCAATATTGCAACGCAGAATAGACTCCACAACGCCATTCCACTGCCTTTAAACAACCGCTGTAATTTCATTAAAGTTCATCTCTACGTAGGAAATTAGTCGAAAATTACCATAGCTTCGGCATAGCAAATGTTGATAAAACGCAACTTTCTATGCATTACCCTATAACCAAAGGCATTTAAAACATTAATTTTTGTATAACTACAGATGTTACTAATAAAGAAAAGCTTAACGTATATTCAACTTAGTCCAAAAACAGCCAATAAAAAAGCACCTCGAAGGTGCTTTTTTGTTTTAAATCAGTGTCACAGCATTAGAAAGCATATAACAAGGTCATATTGGTTTCGGTATCAGTGCTTTTCTTATCATCCAGCGGCTCGCTGTTGTAACGCACAATAATGGCAAACTTCATCGCCAATGCGCCAATAATATTTGCCGTTAATGAAGTTTCAGAACGGGCATCTAACTTGTCACCGTAATCGGCAACGAAACGCTGTTGGAATTTAGAAGTTTCAGTGATTTCAGTTTCAAAGTTAATCACGCCGTGGGCAACAACGCTGTCGTTGGTGTCATAACCTTCGATAAGCGCTTGCTCAGTATCCAGACGTTGGTAAATATAACCCGGACCCACTTCGACATCTAAAAAGGTCTTGCTGGTGTCATACAGTCTATGACCATAACCCGCTGCGCCAGATAGGGTATAGTCATAACCAGTAAACGGGTCGACTTCATAACTGGCATTCGCAAACAGGTAGCTACTATCTGTCATCTTGTAGTTACCCTGTGCGCCTGCTAAATAGCGTTTCGCGGTGACAGAACCGGTATCTTCTTTGTATAAACCTTCTAGTAAGTACTGATTTTCCCAATCGCCAAGCTCATGCTTAAGATTTAAACGTCCCTTAAATGATGAGGTTTCAGTGTTACCTGTGGTTAAGGTGGCACCTAACTC
This sequence comes from Shewanella sp. SP1S2-4, assembly GCF_031932075.1. Lineage (NCBI taxonomy): Bacteria > Pseudomonadati > Pseudomonadota > Gammaproteobacteria > Alteromonadales > Shewanellaceae > Shewanella > Shewanella sp. SP1S2-4. The sequence goes on along the minus strand of NZ_JAUOET010000025.1, from coordinate 7,988 downwards.
AGCTTCACCAGCGAATGTCTTGTCGCCTTTTACAAAATCGGCCCCTGCTGTCGCCATAAAAGGTGCAGTCATTAATAGTGCTGCGGTCAGTACTTTTTTCATGTTTAATCGTTCCTGTTCCGTTAAATCCAATCCCTATAAATATCTGTTCGTCCCAGCGAAGCTGAATAAGCACATATTAATATGGGTTAGTTTTTTCCCCTGAAAATCCGCGCAATATTAACATTTGCGCTTAAAAAATGAAAACGACCGCTATTTCATCCATAAAAAAACCCGCATCAGCGGGTTTTTGCCTTAACGATAACGCTTACATGTTGATCTTAGGATCTAAGGCACCAGACTGGTACGCTTTGTACATTGCTTGTAAAGACAATGGTTTAATCTTAGATGCTTGACCAGCACAACCGAAAGCTTCGTAGCGAACAGTACAGATGTCTGCCATGGCTTCCATTGACGCTTTCAGGAATTTACGTGGGTCAAATTCACTTGGGTGTTCCGCTAAGAACTTACGTACCGCACCTGTTGATGCTAAACGTAAGTCAGTATCGATATTCACCTTACGCACACCGTGCTTGATACCTTCAACGATTTCTTCTAATGGCACGCCGTAGGTTTCTGGGATCTGACCACCGTATTGGTTGATGATCTGTAACCATTCTTGTGGCACTGAAGATGAACCGTGCATCACTAAGTGGGTGTTAGGAATACGCGCATGGATTTCTTTGATGCGGTCGATACGCAGTACATCGCCCGTAGGTTTACGGCTGAACTTGTAAGCACCGTGGCTAGTACCGATAGCGATGGCAAGTGCATCAACATGGGTATCAGCAACGAAACGCGCCGCTTCATCAGGGGTAGTCAGCATTTGATCCATGCTTAATGTACCCACAGCACCAATACCGTCTTCTTCGCCTGCTTGGCCAGTTTCTAAACTGCCTAAACAGCCGATTTCGCCTTCAACTGACACACCACACGCATGGGCAAATGCCACTGTGCGACGAGTGACATCGACGTTGTAGTCATAAGATGCAGGGGTTTTGCCGTCAGCCATCAAAGAGCCATCCATCATCACTGATGACATGCCTAATTGGATAGAACGCTGACAGATATCAGGATCGGTACCGTGGTCTTGGTGGATACACACAGGAATATCTGGATACTGCTCAAGGGCTGCAGCCATCAAATATTTTAAGAACTGTGGGCGAGCATATTTACGCGCACCAGCAGAAGCTTGCACAATAACAGGGCTGTCTGTTGCTTCAGCGGCCTGCATGATGGCACGCATCTGCTCTAAGTTGTTAACGTTGAACGCAGGCACACCGTATCCATGTTCTGCCGCGTGGTCGAGTAGTTGTCGTAGGGAAATTAACGCCATTTTTTAACTCCAATAATAGGGTGACTGTCACATTCTGCAACGCTTGGTCACCGAGGTCACTATCGTTTGGATGGATTTTTATACCCGTATTCAGATAGATACCTTAAACAAGCACCTAAAATAAGTACCTGAAAAATATCTAAAATAAACACGGGCGGTTTTTTATAATTCTTTTATTTATTATCAAGCTTTGATGATATCAGAGCTTATCGCGGCGTCTTATGCGCCGCGTATTTTAAAACTTAATAATTAAGCGCCGCGCTTTTCTAACATAGCCACAGCCGGTAATTCTTTACCTTCGAGGAACTCGAGGAAAGCGCCGCCGCCAGTCGAAATGTAAGACACTTTATCGGCAATACCGTACTTATCAACCGCAGCCAAAGTGTCACCACCGCCTGCGATAGAGAAGGCTTTTGAATCGGCAATCGCTTGGGCGATACGTTTAGTACCTTCACCAAATTGGTCGAATTCGAACACGCCCACAGGGCCGTTCCACACGATAGTGCCAGCAGATTCGATGATTTTGGCCAGTGCTTCAGCGCTATCTGGACCAATATCAAAAATCATTTCGCCATCAGCGACTTCGCTAACTGATTTTAAGGTTGCCGCAGCTGTTGGGCTAAACTCGCCTGCCACGACTACGTCTGTCGGCACAGGAATATCGGCGCCACGGCTCTTAGCATTGGCCACTAAACGTTTAGCTTCGTCGATCAAATCCGCTTCATACAGTGATTTACCGACATTGTAACCCGCCGCCGCGATGAAAGTATTGGCAATACCGCCGCCAACCACTAGCTGATCAACGATACCAGAAAGGCTTTCTAGCACAGTCAGCTTAGTTGATACTTTAGAGCCACCGACAATCGCCACCATAGGACGCGCAGGGTTATCTAACGCTTTGCCTAAGGCATCTAATTCTTGCGCCAGTAATGGACCGGCACAGGCGATGGGGGCAAACATGCCAACGCCGTGGGTCGATGCTTGGGCGCGATGTGCAGTACCAAAGGCGTCCATAACATAGACATCACACAATGCCGCCATTTTTTGCGACAGCGCTTCGTTGTTCTTGCCTTCGCCCACGTTGAAACGCACGTTTTCGAACACAACCACTTCACCGACGGCAACGTCGACGCCGTCTAAATAATCCGTCGCTAAACGCACAGGACACGACAAGGCTTTAGCCAAGTAGTCGACCACAGGTTGCATAGAATATTCGGGATTGTATTCACCTTCGGTCGGACGACCTAAGTGCGACATCACCATCACAGCGGCGCCTTTAGCAAGGGCCAACTCGATAGTAGGTAGAGAGGCGCGCAGACGTGCATCACTGGTGACGACGCCGTTGCTAACAGGCACATTGAGATCTTCACGAATAAGCACGCGCTTACCTTGTAGATCCAAATCTGACATATTGATAATTGCCATAGTAACGCTTCCTTTTATAATCAAAAAACAAACTGGTTTCACACATGGCCGGTATCAGTTTACTGCCGCTAGGCGCTCGACATCCCGTCGAATTGGCATATAACTGAGTGACCCACCGGTGAATAATCTACTTTTTATCAGCCTCGCTTGGCTGCGATCATCGCCAAACTCGTATCTAACATACGGTTGGCAAAACCCCACTCGTTATCGCACCACAACAACAGCTTCACCAACTGACCGGCGCTGACACGGGTCTGGGTACCGTCAACGATACTGGAGCGCGGATCATGGTTGAAATCACATGAAACCAAGGGTTCATCAGTATAACCCAAAATGCCGTTAAATCGCCCATTGGCGGCCGACTCCAGCACATGATTCACAGTGGCAATATCGACGGTTTTCTCAAGCGTCACAGACAAATCAATTGCGGTCACGTTGATGGTCGGTACGCGCACCGAAATCGCTTCAAATTTATCTTTCATGTGCGGCAAAATCCGCTCAATACCGCGGGCAAGCTTAGTGTCTACAGGGATAATCGATTGGCCAGCGGCGCGGGTACGACGCAAATCATCATGATAAGCATCAATCACTTGCTGATCGTTCATTGCCGAATGGATAGTGGTAATGGCACCGCTTTTAACGCCGAAGTGGCGATCGAGCACGTCGATCACAGGTACGATACAGTTAGTCGTACAAGAAGCGTTGGAAACCACTGTGTGTTCGGCGCGGAGTAAATCGTGATTCACACCATAGACAATAGTGCCATCGACATCGGCCGAGGATGGATGGCTTATCAGCACTTGTTTAGCGCCGGCATGAATATGGGCTTCGCAGCTTTGACGATCGAGTAATACACCAGTGGCCTCATAGACAATGTCTATGTCCATTTCATGCCAAGGGAGTTTTGTGGGATCGGGCTCGTGGAGAATTTTTATCGCATCGTCGCCAATCAGCATGTGATCATCGACGAGTTTCACTTTGTGCGCAAACCGACCGTGGGTGGTGTCGTACTGGGTCAGATGAATAATGGCTTCAGGTTTAGCTAATTCATTAATCGCGACAATCTGCATTTGCTGCCGTTTTCCAGACTCGTACAAAGCACGAAGAATAGAGCGGCCGATACGGCCATAACCATTGATAGCGACTCGGATCATTGAGGTCTCAATTTCCTCTAAATACAAAAACGGCCTGCAAAAGATTGCAGGCCGCATTATACAGATTAACACTTAAAAAGTTTAACCTTTTGTATTGAATCTAATCCCTTGAGCGATTAGCCCAATGATTTTGCAGCATTCAGCACATTTTCAACGGTGAAACCGAAGTGATTCAATAACACGTTACCCGGCGCTGACTCACCAAAAGTGGTCATGCCAACAACAGTGCCTTCAAAACCGACGTACTTGTACCAGAAATCGGTATGCGCCGCTTCGATAGCCACACGTTTAGTCACAGCGCGTGGTAATACAGATTCTTTATACGCTGCATCTTGCTTATCGAACTCAGTTGTCGATGGCATAGAGACCACGCGAACTTGTTTACCTTGCTCAGTTAATGCCGCTGCAGAATCCATCGCCAATTGTACTTCGCTACCGGTTGCGATCAGGATCAGTTCTGGTGTACCCGCACAGTCTTGCAGTACATAAGCACCTTTAGCCACGTTGGCTAATTGCTCAGCGGTACGTGCTTGGGCTTTCAGGTTTTGACGGCTGAAGATCAGTGACGTTGGGGCATTGCGACGTTCAATCGCAGCTTTCCAAGAAACTGCCGTTTCTGCCGCATCACATGGACGCCATACGGCCATATTTGGCGTCATACGCAGGTTAGCTAATTGCTCAACTGGTTGATGCGTTGGGCCATCTTCACCTTGACCGATAGAGTCATGGGTATAAACGAAGATGTTTTGAATGCCCATCAGCGCCGACATGCGGACTGCGTTACGGGCGTATTCCATGAACATCATGAAAGTTGCGCCGTAATTGATGAAACCACCATGCAGCGAAGCACCGTTCATAATGCCGCTCATGCCGAATTCACGCACGCCGTAATAAATGTAGTTACCGGCAGGATCGTCTTGAATACCTTTAGAACCAGACCACAAAGTCAAGTTAGAACCCGCTAAGTCAGCAGAGCCGCCTAACAGTTCAGGTAACATAGCACCGAAAGCACCGATAGCATTTTGTGAGGCTTTACGGCTCGCAATACCTTCGGCTTTGTCCTGTGATGCTTGCACGAATGCCTGCGCTTTTTCTTCGAAATCAGCAGGTAATTCACCTTTCAGTACGCGGCGCTCATATTCAGCAGCCAGTTCTGGGTGAGCTGCGCCATAAGCCGCAAACTTCTCGTTCCATGCCGCTTCACGGGCAGCACCAGCTTCTTTGGCATCCCAACCCGCATAAACGTCAGCAGGGATTTCAAATGGTGCATATGGCCAGCCAAGGAATTCACGGGCTGCGGCGATTTCCGCATCGCCTAATGGCGCGCCGTGGCAATCGTGGCTGCCAGATTTGTTGGGTGAACCAAAACCGATAATGGTTTTGCAGCAAATCATGGTTGGTTTATCGCTAACCGCTTTCGCCGCTTCGATAGCAGCACGGATTGCCGCGCTATCATGACCGTCAACACCGGCAATCACATGCCAGCCGTAAGCTTCAAAACGCTTTGGCGTATCATCGGTGAACCAGCCTTCAACATGACCATCGATAGAAATACCGTTGTCATCCCAAAATGCGACCAGTTTGCCTAGACCTAAAGTACCGGCTAATGAACAGGCTTCGTGGGAAATACCTTCCATCAAACAGCCGTCGCCGACGAAGCAGTAAGTGTAGTGATCAACGATATCGTGACCATCACGGTTAAACTGTGCCGCTAAGGTTTTTTCAGCAATCGCCATACCGACAGCATTGCTGATGCCCGCGCCGAGTGGACCCGTTGTGGTTTCAACACCTGGGGTGTAACCGTATTCTGGGTGACCCGGGGTTTTTGAATGCAATTGACGGAACTGTTTCAGTTCTTCGATTGGTAATTCATAACCTGTCAGGTGAAGTAAAGAGTAGATCAGCATTGAACCGTGACCGTTAGAAAGGACGAAACGGTCTCTATCTACCCATTTAGGATTGGTCGGGTTGTGCTTAAGGAAATCATTCCACAGCACTTCAGCAATATCTGCCATACCCATTGGGGCGCCGGGATGGCCTGAATTTGCTTTTTGAACTGCATCCATACTTAACGCACGGATTGCGTTTGCGAGTACTTTACGGGAAGACATGCTCTCTCCTGCTTGTTTGTGGGGTCTAGCGGGCAATTTGGACGCATATTTTCCCCTACATGCCAGTGTGACGCAAACTAAAATTATCATTCACTCAGCAAAAGATGGCCGAATCGTAAACTCGCAGAAACAAGCTAGTCACTTTACTGGCGTTTACTTGAGTGGGCATCACAAGGATCACTTGTAATGGAGAAATAAATTTATTAAAAATCGATTGCTCCTAATACCATGAAATATAAGTAAAATAACCATTTTAAGACTGAGCATAGTCATTTTCAGGTCACAATCTGAGAGGATTTTTTCTCACTGGGGGTGATCGGCAATCGGATTTAAACTAAAATAGCCGTCTAGATGTAGATGCTTCTACACGTTTGAATGCTAACGACGAGATTTTCCTACTATGGCAAAGCACTTGTTTACTTCTGAGTCGGTCTCAGAAGGTCATCCCGATAAGATTGCAGATCAGATTTCTGATGCTGTGCTAGATGCAATTCTGGCTCAAGATCCAAAAGCACGCGTGGCGTGTGAAACTTATGTCAAAACAGGCATGGTATTAGTCGGTGGCGAAGTCACGACTTCTGCTTGGGTTGATATCGAAGAAATCACCCGTAAAACGGTGCGTGAAATTGGTTATACCCACTCAGATATGGGTTTTGATGCAGACTCGTGTGCGGTATTAAACGCCATTGGTAAGCAATCACCTGATATCAATCAAGGTGTAGACCGTGCTGACCCTGCTGAGCAAGGTGCAGGCGATCAAGGGTTAATGTTTGGCTATGCCAACAACGAAACCGACGTCCTAATGCCAGCGCCTATCACTTATGCCCACGCATTAGTGAAGCGTCAGTCTGAAGTGCGTAAAAACGGCACCCTGCCTTGGTTACGCCCAGATGCGAAAAGCCAAGTCACATTTGCCTATGATGATGGCAAAATTGTGGGTATTGATGCCGTCGTATTGTCAACTCAGCACAGAGATGACGTATCACAAGCCGACTTAATTGAAGGCGTGATGGAAACCATCATCAAGCCAGTATTACCGGCTCAATGGCTAAACAAAGACACTAAGTTCTTTATCAACCCAACTGGCCGTTTTGTTATCGGTGGTCCAGTAGGCGATTGCGGCTTAACCGGTCGTAAGATCATCGTTGACACCTACGGCGGCATGGCCCGTCATGGTGGTGGCGCATTCTCTGGTAAAGATCCATCAAAAGTGGACCGTAGCGCGGCATACGCTGCCCGTTATGTGGCAAAAAACATCGTTGCAGCAGGTCTTGCTGATCGCTGTGAAATCCAAGTGTCTTACGCTATTGGTGTGGCAGAGCCGACTTCTATCAGCATCGAGACCTTCGGTACGGGTAAAGTGTCTGAAGATTTGCTGATCAAGTTAGTACGTCAACACTTCGAACTGCGTCCATACGGTTTAACGGCCATGCTCGATTTAGCACGTCCGATTTATCAAGCGACTGCCGCTTATGGCCACTTTGGTCGTAACGAATTCCCTTGGGAAGCAACGGACAAAGCTGAAGCACTGCGCGCTGACGCGGGTCTATAATCGGTTTCGATTAAACCCCGTTAAGATTGCAAAATATAAAAACCGCTACCCAGCGGTTTTTTTATGCCTGCAATTTGGTTCCCCAAAGCAAGATAATGGTATCTTCAGTTGTGCAGCATTTATTGTCATTGTTTCCCCTGTGACTCGCCACCTCATTTGTTTAACAAAAAGCGTCCCTGAGGGCTCAACTAAAACATCCTGTTTTAGAAGGTCACAGGTGTAACAATGCCAATCCTCACCAACCCTCTAGCTGTTCGTTCAGCTAAAAAGCTATTACCCCAAAGCAAGATAACTTTATCGTCAGTTATGCAGCATGAATTGTCATTATTTCCCCAGTGACTCGCCGTAAATATATCCCTATAGGCTCGACG
>NZ_JAUOET010000024.1:0-69203 GCF_031932075.1 Shewanella sp. SP1S2-4 | reverse complement strand
ATTGGCCACGGTTTTAGAGTCATTCCAATATAAACGTTCTGACTCATTTGGCGTTAACCCAAAAAGTAACCAAAAAGTAAGGACAGCCATATCTTTTGTGTTCTGCGCACTCCTCTACTAGGCTTTATATTACCTTGATTTTCTCTGTATGGAGCCTGTGATGACATCGGCCAGAAGACAGTTAATTGATGCTAATGCGACACCTTTCTATCATGTGATAAATCGCTGTGTTCGCAGGGCTTTTCTGTGCGGTGAAGATAAACTGTCAGGTCGCAGTTATGAGCATCGTCGCGTCTGGATTGTTGATAAAATCAAGGCATTATCTGCGATTTTCTGCATTGATATTTGCGCCTATGCGGTGATGAGTAATCACTATCATTTAGTGCTCAAAATTGATGTCGACAAGGCTAAATCGCTAACGCAAAAAGATATTATTCGTCGCTGGTGTCAAATCACTAAAGGCCATGCTGTCGCCACTAAGTATATGAATGGTGATGCTTTAATCGACGGTGAAGTGATGTTACTTGATGCATTACTCGCCGAGTGGCATGAGCGACTGAGCAGTATCTCTTGGTTTATGCGCTGTTTAAATGAAGAAATTGCACGTAAGGCCAATCGTGAAGATGAGTGTAAAGGCGCTTTTTGGGAAGGCCGTTTTAAGTCACAAGCCTTGTTAGATGAGCAAGCACTGCTGGCGTGCATGATGTATGTCGATTTAAATCCTATTCGAGCAGGGATTGCCGACTCCGTGCAATCCTCTGATTTTACATCGATTCAGGAGCGCGTGAATGCACTTAATCCTAATATCAACGCGCCCAAACTGGCCAAAAATACCGCAGATAACCTACAGCAAATACCACATAAAGCCCTCGCAAAATTTGATGGTTCAACACTTCTGAGTCAGCAAACGGGTATTCCGTTTCATTTTGCCGATTATCTTGAGTTAATAGATTGGACGGGACGAGCTATGCGCCTTGATAAAAAAGGCTATATCAATAATGAACGGCCAAAACTGCTCAATGAATTAGGCATTTCGCCCGATGCGTGGCTCACTTCAGCCAAAGAGTTTCGCCGTCAATACAGTGGCATAAGTGGTCGATGGGATAGCATGTGTGAGTTTAAAAAGCAGCACAACTGCGGAAAATGGTGTAAAGGTAAAGCCTCAAGCCAAGCATTACATCCTTAAGCGCATCATGGCCGACGATTCTGCGCTTAGAATTGTTTTTTTATACGAAATGAAGATAATTTCGCGCAAAACTTAGCTCATTTCTGTCCAATAGAGTGGTGTCTATAATCGTTAGGATTAGATCTAGTGTTTAAAACCAACAGGTTACGCAAGCACTCGAAAGGTGTGCCATGGTGATTAGCGAGACGATAGTCCGCCCCATGGACGGGGCGGTCGAGCATCCACGGACTGGCTGCGAGTCGGTGAGTGAATGCCATGGCAAGCCATTATGATTGGCTTGCAGCAACAGCTAAGCATACAAAGACTAAATTAACTGCTCATCCCGCTCAATTTTCATAAAAAACCAAATAAAAAAGGCGGCAGGTGAAATTCACCCTGCCGCCCTAATCCTTGATTACTTTTTTCTAGCTTCTAGATAGCTTCTCAAATTCTTCTATATTGCTAGAGATTTCAAGGCTATTCACTTCGAAAGGCGTTGCTAGTCTTAAAGCCGTCTTGCCTCGATCACACTATCGACTTGAGTCAGTTTCGATAACACCCGCGATAAACCATCGAGGTTATAAAGCTCTAGTTCCAACTCAATCGCGGCGGTCTGGTTTTTGGTATCCGATGACGAACTCATAGCCAATACATTGGATTTTTCGGCCGCCAGCACTGAGGTTAAGTCACGCAATAAGCCACTGCGATCGTGGGCCAATACCCGCAAACGCATCCGATAACCGCCGGAGTAATTTTCGCCCCAGACCACATCGACACCACGCTCTGGGTGAACCCGCATTAACTCTTTCACTTGTTCACAATCGGCGCGATGCACAGAAATACCACGGCCTTTAGTGATAAAACCTAAGATTTCATCACCGGGAACGGGCTGACAACAACGGGCGATATGGTTAAGTAAGTTACCCACACCGTTGACTTCAACCTGACCACGGCCACTGGAGGTCGGCTTATGTTGACCTTTCTTAACTAACTCTTCGACCGCATCTTCTTCTGACACTTCGTCGAGTCGCAGACGACTCTGAATATGGTTAACCACTTGATGCAGACGCACATCACCGCCGCCAATTGCCGCCAGTAAGTCATCCATACTCGCCATATTAAAGCGCTCGACCGCAATGGCCGCGTCTTTAATTTTAAGGCTCACCCGCGCCAGTTCGGATTCGAGCATTTCTTTGCCGGCGACAATATTCTTGTCTCTGTCCTGCTGCTTAAACCAATGCTGAATTTTCGAACGCGCCCGCGAGGTACGGATATAACCTAAGTTAGGGTTAAGCCAGTCACGCTTAGGATTGGGCTGTTTCGAGGTGATGATCTCGATACGCTCGCCCGTTTCAACCTGATAGGTGAAAGGCACAATACGGCCATCGACCTTAGCACCAATACATTTATGTCCCACTTGGGAGTGAATGTAATAGGCAAAGTCGAGCACGGTTGAGCCCAGTGGCAAGTCGACAACTTCACCGCTTGGGGTGAACACATAGACTCTGTCTTCAAACACTTGGCTGCGCACTTCTTCGACCAAGTTGCCACTTTCGACCACGTCTTCCTGCCATTGCAGAATTTTACGCAGCCAGTTAATTTTTTCTTCGTAGCCGCTTTGCTTACCGGAATGATTGCCTTCTTTGTATTTCCAGTGCGCGGCCACACCCAGCTCTGCATCTTCATGCATGTCTTGGGTACGAATTTGAATTTCAACGGTTTTGCCCTCAGGCCCCACCACTACGGTATGAATCGATTGATAACCGTTAGGTTTAGGGTTAGCGACATAGTCGTCAAATTCCCGCGGAATATGGTGCCAAAGCGTATGCACAACACCTAATGCACCATAACAATCCTGCAAACGCTCAGTCACGATACGCACGGCGCGCACGTCAAACAACTCATCAAATTTGAGGTGCTTGCCCTTCATCTTGCGCCAGATACTGTAGATATGTTTCGGCCGGCCGTAGACCTTAGCGCGAATTTGGTCTTCATCTAATCTTTGTTGTAACTGACTGACAAACTTGTCGATAAAGACTTCACGATCCAGTCGTTTGCCGTCTAACTGCTTAGCGATGTCTTTATAGGTATCTGGATGCAGGTAGCGAAAAGAAATATCTTCCAGCTCCCACTTTAGTTGACCTATGCCTAAACGGTTGGCCAGCGGCGCATAAATATCGGCAATTTCGCGGGCCAGTAGCACGCGAGTTTCTTCATCGGCATTTTTCACCGCCCGCAGCAAACACACACGCTCAGCAAGCTTAATCACCACTGCACGCACATCTTCAACCATCGCCAATAACATGCGGCGGATGTTGTCGATTTGCGGCTCGGTGGAGCGACTGTTGGGATTGATTTTCAAGGCGCCGATGGCATTCATGGTCACAACGCTCGCCACTAAACGCGCCAGAGGCTCACCAAATTTTTCTTTGATGGCGTCTTCGGTCAGTAACCCAGCATCGAACACCACAAACAGAATCGCCGCTTGCAGGGTTTCAATGTCCATGTTCAGCGGTGCGAGGATTTCAATCATCTCTCGAGCACGTTCGAGCAGTTCTCTCTTCGCTGCAGGACTCTTGGCGGGTAAGGCGTCAATCTGCCCTATCAAGGAGAGCAGCATCTGCGCTTCATCGGCATGACCGACATAGCGAGCCACCCAATCTTCTAAGTGAAAATCGGGATCATTAAAGTGCGCTTCGCGAACAGAGACCATCTAATTTATTTCCTTATCCGTGCTCAGAGAGAAAGTGGGCACCACTTCAGCTCTCCTATCTTCAGCATTGGCGCGAACTTGTCAAACCCAACCGACGTAATAATCACATTTTTTACGTTATTCAAACGCTTTGCTTACTTTGCCAGCGCAAATTACTTGGTTAATTCAAACAGTGCCATGGCTTCGATATGGTGTGTTTGTGGGAACATGTCGATAAGTCCCAATTGCTGTAATCGGTAACCGCGCTCTAACAGTACAGCGCTATCGCGAGCCAAGCTCGCAGGATTACAAGAAACATACACGACTTTGCGCGGCTTCATTTTCTTCAGCCATTGCAAGCTTTCAAACGCCCCAGCACGGGCAGGATCGAGCAGTAATTTATCAATTTTGCCCATCCAAGGCTCAAGGGATAAATCCGCGCTTAAGTCGCCATGGTAAAAGGTCAGTTTATCAAGATTGTTGGCTTTCGCGTTCACCCGTGCCTGAATCACCATCTCGGCAACCCCTTCGACGCCAATCACATCCGCGCCCATTTTCGCTAAGGGCAAACTAAAATTCCCCATGCCGCAGAACAAATCCAAAATGCGCTCTTCAGGTGCTGGCGCTAACCAATCCATCGCTTGAGCGACCATGGCCTTGTTAATTTGTCCGTTCACTTGCACAAAGTTACCGGGAGTGAAGCTTAAACTCACCGCATCCGACTCAGCTTTGTCATCTAACAGCTGATAAACCGGTAACACTAACTCAGCGCCAACGCCTTGGAATTGGCCTTCATTATCCTGCAGACAAATGTGGATCTGATGCTGCTCAGCAAAGGCTGACAGCTTAGCGAGATCTTTATCGTTTAGCGCCTTAGTGATACGCAGCACGGCGAAGTGACCATTATCGGCGGCAATTAACTCAAGATGGCCTAAGCTGGCTTTAGCCGTTAATTGATTCAGCAACTTAGCAAAGGGGACGATCAAATCTGATAACGGCTTAGCTAACACCTGACACTGACTGATAGGCACCACATTGCTGCTACTAGCGGCACGAAAACCTAAGCTTAAGTGTTTAGTATTTTTATCAAATAAAGTCGCAAGACGGGCACGGCGACGATAATGCCAACCTTCCCCCGTTAATGCGGGCGATAACGTGCCGCCTTCGGCGCCGGCAAACTTAGCCATAATATCCAGCAGCGCCGCTTCTTTATGCTCACGCTGGCCCGATAATGACATATGCTGTAAGTCGCAGCCGCCGCAGGTGTGATAGTGTGGACACTCAGGCTCGACGCGCTCAGAGCTAGGTGTATCGACTTTAATTAACTTAGCGCGGGCATAATTTTTCTTTTGCTCGGTGAGCTGTACCGTCACGGTTTCACCGGGCAGTGCGCCGGGGATAAACACGACTTTACCTTGATGTTGTGCTATACCTGCCCCTAAGTGATCGAGCTGATTGACGCTCAGCGATAACTTAGCCGACAACTGTTTGGAACTATTTGGTTTTGCTTTAAAAAATTGCGCCATTTCGGCCTCTAAATCAATAAAATACTGGCAAAGACCGCCCTCTTTCTGGCAGTCTTATAAAATTATCTTAGTCTCTGTTACAGGAAACACCGCCGCTGCTATGAACCCAGTCAACAACATGACCAAATACAGCCTACGTTCTTGGGTTCTTGTACTGGCGCTCGCGCCAACAATCTTGGTCGGTATCCTTCTGGGCAGCTACTTTACCATAAACCGTTTTTATGAGCTCGAAGATACGCTCGTCGAACAGGGCAGCAATATTATCGAGCCGCTGTCGATTGCCAGTGAAATCGGTTTAGTGGCCAATGATCGCGAGGCGACCAAACGCTTACTCGCCGCGGCGCAGCTCAACAAATCTACTCTAGTGAAATCCATCGCGATTTTCGATGCCAATAATCAGCTCTTTGTGACCTCGCATTACCACAAAGATTTTGAAATTATGCGCTACAAAGAAGCGCTTAACACACTGCATAAAACCGAAATTGAGCATGTGGGCGACAGCCTGATTTTACGGACACCGATTTTCTCCACCGGCCCCAGCGCCGCTCCCGCCAATTACGATATCCAAACCGACGATGGTCAGCTGTTAGGTTATATCTCCATCATCATCAATAAAGAACGTGCCCTACTCGAGCAGCATAGAGCCGCCGTCGCCGCCTTTATAATCGTGTTGATCGGGGTGCAGTTGAACCTGCTGTTCACTTTCCGGCTGGTGAAAAACGTCACTCAGCCCATTACTGAAATGGTGCGCGTCGTCGCTAAAATCCGTGAAGGTAAATTGGACGCCCGCTTAGATGGCAACTTGATTGGTGAGCTCGACTTACTCAAACGCGGCATCAATGCCATGGCGGGGTCGCTATCGGAATACCATGATGAGATGCAGCAAAATATCGACCAAGCGACTTCGGATCTGCGGGAAACCTTAGAGCAGATTGAAATCCAAAACGTCGAGTTAGATTTAGCGAAAAAACGCGCCCTAGAAGCCAGCCGAATTAAATCAGAATTCTTAGCCAACATGTCCCACGAGTTACGTACGCCGCTCAATGGCGTTATTGGTTTTGCACGGCAATTGGTGAAAACCCCTTTGCATTCGAGCCAAGTGGATTACATCAAAACCATTGAGCGCAGCGCCACTAACCTGCTGGGCATCATCAACGACATTCTCGACTTTTCTAAACTCGAAGCCGGTAAAATGGTGTTGGAAAACATGCCCTTCGGTCTAAGGGAAACCATAGGCGATACCATCACGCTAATCTCGGGCAGCGCTCAGGCCAAGGGCCTAGAGCTCGTCGTTGATATCGCCCCCAACGTGCCCGACAATGTTAATGGCGATGCCATGCGCGTTTGCCAAATCATCAATAACTTGGTCGGTAACGCGATTAAATTCACCGATTCTGGCAGCGTGATGGTCAAAATCGAACTGCAAAGCCAGTCGGAAGAACAAGTGGTACTGCGTTGTGATGTGGTCGATACCGGTATTGGTATCGATGAAAGCCAGCAGGACTTTTTATTCCAAGCCTTTGGCCAAGCCGATTCGTCGATTTCCCGCCGCTTTGGTGGCACAGGCTTAGGTTTAGTGATCACTAAGCGTTTAGTGAATCAAATGGGCGGCCAAATCGGTTTTACCTCATCCCCAGAAAAAGGCTCAAACTTCTGGTTTAGTTTGCCGCTCGGCTTAGGTCAGTTCCAAATCGGTGACTCACTACCACTCGAAAAACTCAAAGACAAAACCATACTGTTTTATGAGCCCAGAGTGCTGACTCATGCAGTCTTGAGCCGACAATTGAATCAATGGGATACCAAAGTGACTCACCATCAGCATATCCCAAGCTTGCTGACCACACTCAACACGGCCGAAGCGCCATACGACTATGTTCTATTGAGTTGCCATGGGTTTAGCGATGCAGGACAACTAGTGAGTACACTTAACTTGGCGAAGACCAAAACTGATTGTCTTGTGGTGCTATACGATTGCCAAGAACAAGACGCCTTAACCCAATTTATTCGCCCGAATGCCGATGTGGTGTTGTCTCTGCCCGTGAGTGAGCACCAGCTTGCCCGCAACTTACTCTATCCACCGATGGAATACGACATCATAGCCCCAGTGACCATAGCCACGCCGGCGGCGCGCCAATCCTTAACCGTACTGGCGGTGGATGATAACTTTGCCAACTTAAAGCTAATCGACACCTTGCTCAGCGAGTTAGTGACGACGGTTATCGCGGTCAACAGTGGCGATGAAGCGGTTAAACAGGCGAAGACTCGCACCTTCGATTTGATTTTTATGGATATTCAGATGCCAGGCACAGATGGTATCAGCGCCACTAAGCAAATTCGCCAAGGCTCGATGAACCGTAACACGCCAATTATTGCCGTGACGGCCCATGCGATTGCTGAAGAACGCGAGCTGATTTTAGGCAGTGGCATGGATGGATATTTACCGAAACCTATTGATGAAGCGGCGCTCAAAGACGTTATCCATCGCTGGATCACTCGGCCTAAATTCACCCATTTTGACCTGCATACGCTGAACTGGGATTTATGCTTAACTCAAGCTAATCACAAAGCAGACCTCGCCTTAGACATGCTGAGAATGTTGCTCGACTCTTTACCGCAAACCGTTTCGACGATTCAAACCGCGCTGAGTCAAAACGATCATCCCGTCATGCTCAGTACAATCCATAAACTACATGGTGCGAGCTGCTACTGCGGCGTGCCAACAACCCAAAGATTATGCCAAGAAATAGAATCGGCGCTAAAACGTG
Source organism: Shewanella sp. SP1S2-4 (assembly GCF_031932075.1). Lineage (NCBI taxonomy): Bacteria > Pseudomonadati > Pseudomonadota > Gammaproteobacteria > Alteromonadales > Shewanellaceae > Shewanella > Shewanella sp. SP1S2-4. The sequence continues at coordinate 61,055 of NZ_JAUOET010000024.1, read as the reverse complement.
AAACAGCGGTCGAAGATCTCGAACCCGAAATACTAGAGTTACTTGATGAGTTAACTAAGGTAGAATCTGCGGCAAATCAAGTGATATCACAGCTATCAGCGGAAATAACAGATGACCAAAAAAACGGGCTTCTTTAAACGTCTTAAGGCGTTAACACTGCCACAAAAACAACTCTTCGCCACTGCACTTTGCCAACGCATGTTGCCCAACTATCAACTGTTTTCCGAAGTCTGTGAGTTTGGTGACCCTGCTGTGTTGAGTACTGCGTTAGAGCTACTGTGGCAATCCCTGTACGATCCTAAGCTTAAATTCAATATCGATGTGCATCTGCAACGTCTTGAAGATAACACCCCTGAACCCGCTGATTTTGAAGCCTATGGCGTCTATCCAGCCATGGACGCTGTGGTCGCCATATCAACCTTATTGGGTGCGATTCAAGGCAAGATTGAAGAAGATATCGTCAATATCAGCAAACTGTCATCGAGCACAGTGGCTAACTATATCGAAGCCATCAGCGATGTCGATTTAGTCGATGAAGCATTAGATGATTTTGTTTTTGCCCATGAAGTTATGGAAGAAGAGAAAGAGTTACAAAATTCTCTGCTGGAAATTATCGAAGAAAATCCAAAGATCACTGCGGAACTGGTCAAAGGTTTACGCAAAGACATTATCGAAGCGGGCGTATCAAATATCGGCATCAGCGTCGCTTAATTGATGGGGTGCTTGGGGTAACTCAGGCACCCTTATTTCTAAACAATATGTCTAAACAATGTTTCTTAATAATGTTTCTAAACAATAAGCCTCTAGTCTCGACAGCAATCACTTTCAAGCAAGCCCAAAACGAGTAAAACTAAAGCTAGCAAGTTCCATCAGCCAATATTGAGTTATTCCAATGAAAAAGATTGTTTATCAAGGATTTGTCTTAACCAATAGCGAAGGACGAACTGACAGTTGGAAACTGACTATCAAAGATCAGCAGCGTATCGGTTCTTTATTCGAACTGCGGCGTTTAGTGGGATACTTCTTAGAACTCGGCATATTACCCGCGACACGCTCCAGCTTGCAGGACGCGAAACAAACGCAAAATACTATGAGCAAAAACACGGTAAAACCTAAAAGACGTTAAAAATCAGTTCCCCCTCGTTAAATCAACGCATAGAGAATAACTCTGGCGCCTTTGACTGCATAAACTCAATAAAGACTCTTACCTTTAGCGGCTGCTGGCTGCGCTGATGATATAAAATCGAAATCCGCCTCTGCTCGCCAATCCATTCTGGTAATAATACTTTAAGTTTCCCTTCTTTAATCTGCTGTTTTACAAATAGTTCGGGACCATACAAGATCCCGCCATGGCCTAAGGTCGCCTGAATCGCACCGTGTAAATCCGTGAGGGTCAACTTAGTTGGGCCATTAAAATAGAAAGACTCACCGCTCGGATGCTTTAAATGCCAATTAAACAGCGGCCAGACTTTTATCAGTTGATGGGCTTCGAGATCGTCGGGATGCTCAAGTTTAGGTGCCTGAGCCAAGTATTCTGGCGTGGCAAACAGGCAATAATCCAGCTCGCCTAAGGTACTCGACACCCAAGAAGAATCAGGCTGAGCCCCGCCGACAATCGCCACATCTATGCCCTTGTCGATCAAATCCACTAACTCATTGCTCTGGGAAATGTGTAAACGGATATCGGGATACAGGCGGCCAAATTCATTAAATGCTTGAATAAACACGATGGAAATAATCGAAATCGGCGCGGCGATGCGCAAGGTGCCCTCGGGTTTATCGCTGCCCGCACCACTCAGCTCATCAAATTGGGCAACCACACTCTGGTAGCGTTGAAAGAGCGCCAGTCCTTCCTCCGTCAGTCGTAACTTGCGGGTGCTGCGCATAAAGAGCTGTTTATCGAGCTTCTCTTCCAACTTCGCTAACTTGCGGCTCACTGTGGCAATGGGCATATCAAGCTCCTTCGCCGCCTGCGAAAAACTGCCCGCATTGACTAAATGCACAAAAAGGTAGACAAGTTGTAGTTCAGCGCCTAAATCATCACTCATTGCATGTCCTAATTCTGTTCTAGCTGCCCACTTTAGGCACTATATAAAGTCATCAACAATCACAGCGTACGCTAAGTCATTGTGTTTTAAACATCAATTAATCCACTTATACGACCATAGCGCAATAGCCTTAGACTGAAATGATATGTTATTTTGTGGCGAGTTTTACTGCGCTGGCGCTAGTTCTGGTTCTAACGTGACATAAAAAAGGCAAGCGCCCACCTAAAATCATAGCGATAGTAGAAATGACGGTGGTGGCTGAGTTTATTCAAATTTAATCGTAAGGATGAGTGAGGGAAATGACCATTTTAACCCCTCTGTTTGCCGTCTTCGGGATCATGTTGCTCGGCACACTAGTGCAAAAATTAAAACTCTTGCCCGTCGATACGGATCAAGTGCTAAACCAGTATGTGTACTATATTGCGTTCCCTGCGATCATGCTTATCGCCCTCGCCCAGCAGCCGATTGATGAAATTTTGCAATGGGGATTTATTGCGGGCTACAGCACGGCTATGGTGATTACTTATCTTGTCTGCCTTGGGCTCTCGCTGCTTGCTAACCCTAAACAGCATGCGGTTGCCGCCATTCGAGCCCTCAATGCCACCTTTGGTAATACCGCATTTATTGGTATTCCACTGCTTATCCTCTTATTCCCGCAGCAGCAAAGTGCGTTAGTCGCCGCCGCGATTGCCAGCTTATTATCCGTGCTGATGTTTGCCGTCGCCTTAGTCTCGATGGAACTGGCCACAAACACCCAAAGACAACACCACGCCTTAGTCATAATGATGATGGCGGTCGGTAAAAACCCTATCGTTATTGGTAGCTTGATTGGCGTCGGCATTTCGGCGCTAGAGATAAAACTGCCCTCAGGGCTGGCGCTAATGATCCAACAAATTGGCAATACCTCAAGCCCGTGCGCGCTGTTTGCCATCGGTATGGTGCTCGCCAAAGCGATGCGCTACCAGAAAGATAGCAGCGTATTTAGCCCCAAGAATTTTATCGAACTGAGCCTTATCAACCTCTTCAAGCTGGTTATCCAACCGGCACTCGTCTACTTTATGCTTTGCCGTTTTGGCGTGGGCGGCGACTACCTGATCATGGGCGTGCTCTTGAGCGCACTGCCCACTGCGGCGAGCGTGTACTTGCTCGCCCAGCGCTATAACACTCAAGCTTCAACCAGTGCTCAGGGCATTCTATTTGGCACCTTAGTTACTTTCTTCAGTTTGCCTATCTTAGAAAGCTTAGTAAGAACCCATGCATAATCAGTTAATTAAAAATATTTACTGCCAATAATGCCGATTATTTACCCAAGCCACTTTACTGTATATAAAATCAGTATATACTGTTTATCAATACAGTGGTTTGGTATGTTTTTCGACAGGAATTCACTATGCTTTGCCAACTCAGCATTAATAACTTCGCAATCGTCCGTTTTTTAGAACTGGATTTTCGCCCCGGTATGACCAGCATCACAGGTGAAACTGGTGCAGGTAAATCAATCGCCATCGATGCGCTAGGCCTGTGCCTAGGCAATCGCGCCGATGCCAGCAGTGTTCGCCCCGGAGCCAATAAAACCGAGGTCAGCGCCCGCTTTTCCTTGGATGATATTCCACTGGCAAAACGTTGGTTAGAAGATAACGATCTTGAACTCGATGATGAGTGCATCCTACGTCGAACTATTGGTAGCGATGGCCGTTCACGCGCCTATATCAATGGTAATCCAGTGCCGCTGACGCAACTCAAATTACTGGGTCAGTTGCTTATCGGTATTCACGGTCAACATGCGCACCATGCGATGTTAAAAAGTGAACACCAACTCACCTTGCTCGACAGTTATGCCAACCACAGATTGCTTATCGATACGGTTGCCGCCAGTTTTCAACGCTGCAAGCAAATTGAGGCCGATCTAAAGCAACTCGAAGCCTCCCAGCATGAACGTATTGCCCGTAAACAATTAGTGCAGTATCAAGTAGAAGAACTTGATGAGTTTGATCTTAAAGTCGATGAGTTCGATGAAATTGAGCAAGAACACAAACGTCTGGCCAATGGCACTGAGTTGATTGATACCTGTCAGGCGAGCTTAGATATACTCAATGAAGGCGAAGAGAACAATATAGAGTCGCTGCTTAATCGAGTCGTTTCCCTCGCCGAAGATCTGCAAAGCTACGATCCTGCATTAAGCAATATCAACACTATGCTCAATGATGCCTTAATCCAAGTGCAAGAAAGCGCAGGCGAATTACAGCACTATTTGAGTAAGCTTGAACTCGATCCAACCCACTTTGCCTATTTAGAAGAACGGCTATCAAAAGCCATGCAACTGGCGCGTAAGCACCATGTCAGCCCAAATAAACTGGCCGAACATCATTTGGCATTAAAGGCAGAGCTGAGCACCTTAGACAGTGACGAAAGCAAGCTCGAAGAAATTCAACTACAGGTCGATGCCAGCAGAGCCGCTTACCTTAGCAACGCACAAAAACTCAGCCAAAGCCGCGCTAGATATGCCAAAGAACTCGACAAACTCGTGACTCAGTCAATCCACGAACTGAATATGCCCAAGGGTAAATTTACTATCGAAGTCAATTTTCACCAAGAGCAAATGTCAGCCAACGGCAGTGACAATATCGAATTTATGGTCACCACTAATCCTGGCCAACCCTTACAACCGATTTCGAAAGTCGCATCTGGCGGTGAACTTTCACGGATAGGCTTAGGGATCCAAGTGATTACCGCGAAGAAAGTTGCCACGCCAACATTGATTTTCGATGAGGTGGATGTCGGGATTTCCGGTCCCACCGCCGCAGTGGTTGGCCGCATGTTACGCAGCTTAGGGGAATCGACCCAAGTACTGTGCGTGACTCACTTGCCGCAAGTTGCGGGCAATGGTCATCAACACATGTTCGTCGATAAGTTTAATAAGGCGGGCAGTACAGAGACTACAATGAAGTCGCTCGATCGTGAGCAACGCATTCAAGAGCTTGCAAGACTGTTAGGTGGCGATACTATCACTAGCAATACCCTAGCGAACGCAAGGGAACTGCTGCAATAGTAGAATCAAGCAGAAAAGGGATAAGGGATAAGGGATATTCAGCTAATCCCTTCATCCCTTCAATCAAGCTTCAATCAGAAAAATGCAAAATCAAAAGTAAGGGGTAATTGTTGGCCATGCTAACTATCATGCCAAGTTAGCTATCATGTTAGCTAACACACCAGACTAGCCCTTGCAGACAGATAAAGGCAAATACACCCGCTAAAACATCGTCAATCATAATGCCAAAACCACCTTCGACTTTAGCATCGAGCCAACGGATTGGCCAAGGTTTGATGATGTCAAAAAAGCGAAATAAACCAAAGCCCACTAACAGCCAAATCCAGCCCGCTGGTGCCGCTATCATAGTGATCAGTAGTCCAACCACTTCATCCCACACAATAGCACCGTGATCGTGAACCCCCATGTCTTGCGCCGCTTTACCACAGATATAAAATCCTGCGAATACACCCACTAAAGTTAAGCCGATATACCAAGTAAGTGGTAAGGGCGCCATCAATAAATAGAGGGGAATAGCAGCTAAGGTACCAAAGGTTCCGGGCGCTTTAGCGGCGAGTCCGCTACCAAATCCGAGTGCCAAAAAGTGGACAGGATTTTTTAATGACAGGCGCGTTAGCACCTGATCCTTTGACAACCATTTCATTAACATGCTCTTAGCTTAAAAGTGCTCGAAACCGTGATAAGGCGGTGTAAACGGCTCGCCATTGAGTTGCAACTTGAGCTTACTGCCCGCACAAATTTGTCCAACACGAACAAACTTTGCTCCTGCATGACTCAAGGCTGTTTCCAGTGCGCCTTTTTGCGCCTCAGGAACGGTGAACAGCAATTCGTAATCTTCGCCGCCCGTCAGTGCATAACCTAGAGCACTTTCCTCGCTGACGGTATCTTGCATCGCGCGTGACAGCGGGATGCAATTAACATCGACAACCGCACCGACTGCCGAAGCCTTAAGCACATGACCGATATCCGAGATAAACCCGTCGGAAAGATCGATTGCGCTGGAGGCAAGCGAGCGCAAAGCTTGGCCGGCTAAAACTCTTGGTGTTGGACGATAATGGCGATTAATCAGGAATTCTTTATGCTCGGCTCTGGCTTGCTGCGCACCGCGAATGATATCCAGACCTAAGGCCGAATCTCCGAGCGTGCCCGTAACATAAATCCAATCACCGGCTTTAGCACCATGACGCGTCAGTGCCTTACCCTGTGGGACTTGGCCGTGTACTGTGATATTAATCGCCCGTGGGCCACGAGTCGTATCGCCGCCAATTAAGGCGATGCCATAGTAATCGGCCGCTTCAAATAAACCTTCGCTAAAACCACTGAGCCAAGTTTCATCGACTTCAGGTAGCGTCAAGGCAAGCGTCATCCACGCGGGCTCAGCGCCCATGGCAGCCAGATCAGATAAATTTACCGCTAAGGCTTTGTAACCTAAGGCAGCGGGAGGCATATCGGGGAAGAAATGGACATTTTCGACTAAGGTGTCACAGGAGATAGCAATCGACTTGTTTTCTGCGGGTTGCACTAAAGCGCAATCGTCACCGATGCCAAGCTTCACATCACGGCGAGTAGGGCCGCGGTTGCTAAAATAACATTCAATTAATTGGAATTCTTTCACTGTACAGTTTGGCACGACTTACATCGGCCACCTTTGTTAGCAATGAAAAACGGTATCCTAAGATACCGTTTGTCTTTATTACTTGCGTGCAACCAGTTTGTCGAGCAGTCCGTTAACAAACTTATGACTCTCGTCCGCACCGAAAGCTTTTGCCAACTCAATCGCTTCGTTAATCGCGACCTTGTAGGGCACATCTTTACGGAAAGTCAGCTCATAGGTCGCTAAACGAACTATGGCTTTCTCAACTGGAGACACCTCATCAATCGGGCGTTCCAGATGCGGGATGATCAGCTCATCCAATTGGGTTTTCTTCGTTGCAACGCCTGAAAATAGCTCACGAAAATAAGCTACATCAACACCGTCGAGACTTTGTTCAGTTAAAAACTCATGCTCGACATCGGCAATATTATTCCCGCTTAGTTGCCATGAATAGATGGCTTGAACGGCTAAACGGCGGGCCTTGCGGCGCTCAGAAGGCTTCATTATTTTTCCTACTATAACAACTGTTGTTCAAGTTCTTGCAGAACATTGACCATTTCAAGCAGGCTTAAAGCAGCTTCGCCGCCTTTGTTACCTGCTTTGGTACCTGAACGTTCAATCGCTTGTTCAATGGTATCAGTGGTCAAAACACCGAAAGCAACAGGCAGATCAAATTCTAAAGCAACTTGAGCTAGACCTTTATTACATTCGCCTGCAACAAAATCAAAATGAGGAGTACCACCACGGATCACCGCACCTAATGCGATAATACCGTCGAATTTACCACTGGCAGCTACGCGACGCGCAGCTAGCGGCAACTCAACCGCACCTGGTACACGGACAACAGTGATATTGTCGTCGCTGACTTGGCCAAAACGTTTCAGCGTGTCAAGTGCACCTTCAAGCAAGCTCTCAACTAAAAAGCTGTTGAAACGCGAAATTACAATCGCAACTTTGGCATTTTTCGCTTCGATATTACCTTGAACTACGTTCATTATCTTACCTAATTTAGCTAAAGCACCCAGCTCGGGGCGAAAAGTGGCGACATGATATCACAGCCAATTGCCCAGAGCCCTATGCAAATTATCAGAAATTGTTAATTTTACTTCAGTGTAACTTTGGGTTTCAGTCCGCCACATACTCAGTCACTTCAAGGCCAAAGCCTGAAAGTGAGTGGTAGCGTTTAGGCGAACTGAGCAGGCGCATCTTAGTCACACCAAGGCTGGCGAGAATTTGCGAGCCAACACCCACACGGCGCGACGTCCCTTGCCATTTTGCAGAAGCAGGCGCTTGGCCTTGATCTTCGGCTTCAAAGGCTTTCACCTTAGAGAGGATTTCACAGGGATGCTCTTGATTCCCGAGTAAAACCAATACACCACCTTCTGCAGAAATACGCTCCATCGCCTTTTCGAGTGGCCAGCTGCGTTGCTGATCGCGCTCTGAGTGGAGTAAATCGTTGAAGGTATTTTGCAAATGCACGCGCACCAAACAATCTTCTTTCACCTCACCTTTGACTAAGGCAAAGTGCAATTGATTGTCGATAGTGTCTCTAAAAGTCACCATATCGAACTCACCGAAACGGGTCGGTAATTTGCATTTAGCTTCGCGCACAACCGTGGTTTCTTTGGTATTGCGATACTCGATTAAAGCCGCGATAGTGCCGATTTTGATGCCATGTAACTCGGAGAAAATTTCTAAATCGGGGCGACGTGCCATAGTGCCGTCTTCGTTCAAAATCTCAACGATAACGCCCGATGGCTCAAGTCCCGCAAGACGGGCTAAATCACAGCCAGCTTCAGTGTGGCCTGCGCGGGTTAATACGCCGCCGTCCTGTGCCATTAACGGGAAGATATGCCCTGGTTGCACTAAATCAGACGCTTTAGCCTCTTTAGCCACCGCCGCTTTCACCGTTACAGCGCGATCGTGGGCCGAAATACCGGTAGTCACACCTTCTGCCGCTTCAATAGAAACCGTAAAGTTAGTCGAGAACTGTGCGTTATTATTCGTCACCATTAAAGGCAGGTTTAACTGCTGGCAACGGGCTTTAGTCATGGTCTGGCAAATCAGCCCACGGCCATATTTCGCCATAAAGTTAATCGCTTCTGGCGTGACCATTTCGGCCGCCATGATCAAATCACCTTCGTTTTCTCTGTCTTCGTCATCCATCAAAATAACCATTTTGCCTTGACGAATATCTTCGATGATCTCTTCTATACTGTGCAGCGCCATTGTAGGACCTTATGATTTTGCTGTTATTATGAAATTCTATACCTAAATAACCTAAGCTGCCGATAAGCTTAAGTTAAATAATCTGCTCCTGTGCACTAACGCACAAAGCCGGCACGGGCTAACATTTCCATGGTGACGCCACCGCTCTTGCTGTCTTTGCCATCATAATTCATCAAGCGTTCAAGATAACGGGCGATTAAATCCACTTCGATATTCACCTTATCGCCTGCTTGCAGGTCGATTAACGTGGTTTCACCTGCAGTATGCGGCACTATGGTCAAGCGGAATCGACTACCGTCCACCTCGTTAACTGTCAAACTCACGCCATCAATGGTGATGGAACCTTTATGGGCAATGTAACGCCCAAGCTCTGCAGGTGCCGCTAACCAAAACTCAATAGCTTGACCACGCACTAGGCGTTGCTCAACCATAGCAATACCGTCTACATGGCCGCTGACCATGTGCCCGCCTAAGCGTGTGGTTGGGGTGACGGCTTTTTCAAGATTCACCTTAGTGCCCACTTTGTAGTGAGCAAAGCCGGTGAGACTCACTGTTTCGGCAGAGACATCAGCCACATAACCGTCGGCTAATTGCTGCACAACCGTTAAGCACACACCGTTAGTGGCAATACTGTCGCCTAAACGCACATCGTTTAAATCCAGTTTGCCGCTCGCCACGGTAAGACGAATATCATCGCCCTTGCGTTCAAGCTTTCGCAGGGTGCCAACGGCTTCAATAATCCCAGTAAACATGGTTAACTCACTTAATTAATTAAAGAAGTATCAAGCATAACGCTCAAGATTAAACGGGTATCTGGCCCTAATTTGCGCTCATCGACCAACATTAATGCAGGAATTTGCGCCATGGTTTGATAATCGGGTAGCTGCAATAGATTACGCCCTTGCCCACCGAGGATTTTCATCGCTTGGTATAGCACTAACTCATCGGCCAGCCCCCCTGCTAAAAAAGCGCCCGCTAAGGTTGCACCCGCTTCTACCAGCACGTGATTACAACTTTGGCCTAAATAGCTTAATAGTTCAGGTAAGGATACGCGACCTGCAATTGCAGGTAACACGAGGCAACTCACATGGGAGGGCAATTGTGCTTGAAACTCTGCGGGATAAGCCACGGTCGAGACCAAGAGTATCGGCGATACGATAGCCAAACAGGCAGCCGATAACGGCAAACGGGCGCGACTGTCGAGTATCACTCTTAATGGCTGCAGTAATTGCGCCTCGGTTATGCTGTCTTTTATGCCGCCAAGTTCTTGATATCGCACATTGAGTGAGGGGTCGTCAGCCAGTATGGTTTCAATCCCAGTCACCAACGCGCAGGAACGTAAGCGTAAGCGCTGCACGTCGCGGCGAGATTCAGGCCCGGTAATCCATTTAGACACACCGTTAGACAGCGCGGTTTTACCATCGAGACTCGCAGCCAATTTGACTGTGACTCTCGGTAAACCTGATTCCATCCGCTTCATAAAGCCTAAATTCAAGGCATAAGCTTCATCGAGGTGTAACCCCACATCCACTTCAATACCGGCGTCGCGCAGCATTTGAATACCGCGACCACCGACTTGCGGATTAGGGTCTTCCACCGCCACCACCACACGTTTGACGCCAATATTGATCAGCGCCAAGGCGCAGGGCGGTGTGCGGCCATAATGACTGCAGGGCTCTAAGGTGACATAGGCTGTTGCGCCGCGGGCGTGTTCGCCAGCCATACGTAGCGCATGCACTTCGGCGTGGGGCTCACCCGCTTTTTGATGATAACCTTCACCAATGATTTGGTTATCTTTAACGATAACGCAGCCCACACTGGGATTGGGTCTCGTGGTGTAAAAGCCTTTGCGCGCCAATTGAATCGCGCGGCTCATCATTTGGGTATCGAGTACGGACCAACTTATGTTCAAGCTCATGTTCAACCCTGTTGTTAAAGGTTTCGGCTTTCACCAGTCTTGTAAATCTGTGTTTAAAACCTGTCTTGCAGAAGCTATTAATCAAAAGCCTCTTTTAAAGCTAGCGCAACCAGAAGACTGAACGACAGGCAACAAAAATCGAATAACTACTTTTGCAGTTTGGCGATGGCTTCACCAAATTCAGACACGTCTTCAAAGGCGCGGTACACAGAAGCAAAACGTATGTAGGCGACTTTATCTAAGCTCATCAATTGCTCCATCATCAAGTTACCAACCATTTCTGAGGGCACTTCCCGCTCGCCAGTGGCGCGCAGGGTAGATTTGATTTTGCTAAGCGCTTGCTCGATTTCATCCATAGACACGGGGCGTTTTTCAACCGCGCGCAGCATGCCACCTTGGAGTTTTTCTTCATCGAAGGGTTGGCGTGAACCATCACGTTTAATCACCCTAGGCATGACTAATTCGGCGCCTTCGAAGGTGGTAAATCTTTCATGGCATTCGGTGCATTCTCGGCGACGGCGCACTTGATGGCCTTCCGCCACTAATCGAGAATCGATGACTTTAGTATCTGTCGCGCTGCAAAATGGACAATGCATTGAGCCTCCTGCCAGTGAATGACGTAAAGCCGTTGGCTTTACTATGTTATCTAAGGTTAGCCTGTTTGGTTTAAGTCTAAGATTTTAGCAATAAAAATGGCCGCTTAATGCGGCCATGGGATTTTATCCTATTTATGGGCTGAGGTTAACCACCTGATGCTTGTTAGGCTCAGCACCACAAAAAGGAGACTATTTACAGATTAACCGTAAACAGGGAAACGTGCGCACAGTGCCAATACTTGGCCTTTAACACGCTCAATCACTGCAGGATTGTTAGCATCATCAAGGATGTCACAAATCCAGCCAGTCAGCTCTTTCGATTCCGCTTCTTTAAAGCCGCGGCGCGTAATGGCTGGCGTACCGATACGCACACCTGAGGTCACAAAGGGTGAACGTGGGTCGTTTGGCACTGAGTTTTTGTTCACGGTAATGTTAGCGCTACCTAAGGCGGCATCGGCTTCTTTACCGGTCAAGTCACGACCAATCAGATCAACTAACATCAAGTGGTTGCTGGTTCCGCCAGAGACGATTTTGTAACCGCGCTCAAGGAACACTTCAACCATAGCTTTAGCGTTGTTAACCACTTGCTGTTGGTACACTTTAAATTCTGGCTCTAGGGCTTCTTTGAACGCAACCGCTTTACCAGCGATAACGTGCATTAATGGGCCACCTTGACCGCCTGGGAATACCGCAGAGTTCAACTTTTTGTACAAGTCTTCATCGTCAGCAGCAGACAGGATCACGCCACCACGAGGACCGGCTAAGGTTTTGTGAGTCGTTGACGTCACAACGTGTGCGTGTGGAACTGGGTTTGGATAAACGCCAGCAGCGATAAGACCGGCAACGTGCGCCATATCGACAAATAGGTAAGCACCTATTTTGTCTGCGATTTCACGCATTTTTGCCCAGTCAACGATACCTGAATAAGCAGAGAAACCGCCGATCATCATCTTAGGTTTATGTTCTACGGCCAGACGTTCCATTTCGTCGTAGTCAATTTTGCCAGATTCGTCGATACCGTAAGGAATGATATTGTACAGTTTGCCAGAGAAGTTAACGGGTGAACCGTGGGTCAAGTGACCACCGTGGGCTAAGTTCATGCCCAGTACGGTATCGCCAGGTTTTAACAATGCCATGTAAACAGCGCTGTTTGCCTGTGAACCTGAATGAGGTTGTACGTTAGCGTAAGTTGCGCCAAACAATTCTTTAGCACGTTCAATCGCTAAGGTTTCAACTACGTCCACATACTCACAACCACCGTAGTAACGCTTGCCTGGATAGCCTTCAGCGTACTTATTGGTTAACTGTGAACCTTGCGCTTCCATCACGCGTGGACTGGTGTAGTTTTCAGAAGCAATCAGCTCAATATGCTCTTCTTGACGCAGAGTTTCATTCTGAATTGCCTTAAACAGTTCCGGATCATAATCTGCGATATTCATATCTTTTTTCAGCATTGCTTACTCCAGCTGCCAATTCTTATAGGTAGGGTTGCGCGGTATTCTACTCGGAACGCGACCACAATCCCAGTATTTGAAACATGAAATTCCTGTGGATAGTGCTTGAACTTGGCTCATTGTCGAGTTGAGTTCGGCGCGCAATCGAGTAGAATTAGCCGCATCATTAGTCACTTAAGATAGAGAAAAATGGCTCAGTTTGTTTACAGCATGCTGCGGGTGGGTAAAATTGTTCCGCCTAAGAAGCAGATCCTTAAAGATATTTCTTTAAGCTTTTTCCCCGGCGCCAAAATTGGTGTACTCGGCCTTAACGGTTCAGGTAAGTCGACACTACTGCGTATTATGGCGGGTATCGACACCGAAATTGAAGGTGAAGCGCGCCCAATGCCGGGATTGAAAATCGGTTACCTACCGCAGGAACCTAAACTCGATCCAACCCAAACCGTGCGTGAAGCGATTGAAGAAGCCGTCTCTGAGGCAAAAAATGCCCTAACTCGCCTCGATGCCGTTTACGCTGCCTACGCAGAGCCGGATGCAGATTTCGACGCCCTTGCCAAAGAGCAAGGTGAACTCGAAGCCATTATCCAAGCCCAGGATGCGCATAACTTAGATCATATCCTTGAGCGCGCAGCTAACGCCCTGCGTCTGCCAGATTGGGATGAGAAAATCGAAGTGTTATCCGGTGGTGAACGTCGCCGCGTAGCGATATGCCGATTGCTGCTTGAAAAGCCAGAAATGCTGTTACTGGACGAACCAACCAACCACTTGGATGCTGAATCTGTGGCGTGGCTTGAGCACTTCTTGCAGGAATATGCCGGTACTGTGGTCGCGATTACCCATGACAGATACTTCCTCGACAATGCCGCTGGCTGGATTTTAGAACTCGACCGCGGTGAAGGTATTCCGTGGGAAGGTAACTATTCTTCATGGCTTGAACAGAAAGACGCCCGTCTGAAGCAAGAATCTGCCACCGAAAGTGCTCGCCAAAAGACCATTGCCAAGGAATTGGAATGGGTACGCCAAGGTGCGAAAGGCCGTCAATCTAAGGGCAAGGCCCGTATGGCGCGCTTTGAAGAGCTGAACACTAACGATTACCAAAAACGTAACGAAACTAACGAGCTATTTATTCCGCCCGGACCACGTTTAGGTGACAAGGTTATTGAAGTGAATAACCTGACCAAGTCTTACGGTGACCGCGTACTCATCGACAACCTGTCGTTCTCTGTGCCTAAGGGCGCTATCGTCGGTATTATCGGTGCCAACGGCGCGGGTAAATCGACCCTGTTCCGCATGTTATCCGGCGCTGAAACGCCAGACAGCGGCAGCATTGAGCTGGGTGATACTGTGCAACTGGCATCGGTTGAGCAGTTCCGCGATTCAATGAATGATAAAAACACCATTTGGGAAGAAATCTCCGGTGGTCAAGACATCATGCGTATCAACAACATGGAAATCCCGAGCCGCGCCTATGTAGGCCGCTTCAACTTCCGTGGTGGCGATCAGCAAAAAGTTATCGGCACCTTGTCGGGTGGTGAACGTAACCGAGTACATTTAGCCAAACTGCTGCAAGCGGGCGGTAACGTCTTATTACTCGACGAACCCACCAACGACTTAGACGTTGAAACCCTGCGCGCACTGGAAGAAGCGATTCTGGAATTCCCAGGTTGCGCTATGGTGATTTCGCATGACCGTTGGTTCCTCGACCGTATCGCGACCCACATTCTGGATTACCGTGACGAGGGCCAAGTGAACTTCTACGAAGGTAACTACACAGAATACTCGGCATGGTTGAAGAACACCTATGGCGCCGATGTGGTTGCGCCACACCGCTTGAAATACAAGCGCATGATTAAGTAGATCTAGAATCTAGTCAAGCATGTATCTGAGGAGTTTAACTCGAAAGGGTTAAGCTCCTTTTTTATAGCATCCCCTTACGTTATAAGTGCCGCAAGCTTTGGCACTATTTCAAGCTAACACTATTTTAAACTGGCACTATTTCAAACTGGCAAAATAAGCCACCAGCATGTCCATCATCACCCTAAGTGCAGGCTGCATATGTTTGCGAGATTGATATACGCCATACACACCCAGTGACTGCGGCATGAACTCAGTTAACAAAGGCACTAACTGACCCGAATCTAAATAGGGTCTCGCCGCCCACAGCGGTTGCATTGCAATCCCCTCACCTGCCAGCGTGGCATTAAGTACCACCATAGAATCATTGGCGCTGAAATTGCCATTCACAGGCACATTAAACGCCTGCCCTTGGTTTAACTTAGGATCGGAGTTCAGCGCCTGAGCCTGTTTCGCAGCCAGATCGACTTGATAAAACCGCCACATCACATCGCCAAAGTAGGAATAGGTTAAGCAATTATGCTGGGTCAAATCTTCGGGATGCAGCACGGCGGCACGCGCGGCAAGATAACTCGGTGCAGCGCACACCACAGATTCACATTCCCCCAAGCGCCTTGCGATAAGATTGGGATCGAGTTCATTGGTGATGCGAATCGCCAGATCAATCCGCTCGGCGACCAGATCGACAGTTTGGCTACTCACGTGGATATTCACACTCGCCTGCGGATAACTGGCTAAGTATTGGTGCACCACGGGCGCTAAAATCTGATGCGCCAAAAACTGGGAGCAGCTAATGCGCAATAATCCGCGCGGAATCGCCACCGAAGCATGACTCACCGCCGGCACTTCGTTCGCCAATTCGAGCAGTCGATGGCAATAATCCAGCACTTGCTCACCCGCTGGCGTTAAGCTGAGACTGCGCGTCGAGCGATGCAACAATCTAGCGCCGGACCATTCTTCCATTTCGCTCAAGTAACGGGTCACCATAGAACGCGACATATCTAAAGCATTAGCGGCGCTTACCATGCTGCCGCGCTCGACAATAGTGACAAACACCTTAGCCGCTTCGAGTCTATCCATGATTTATCTCCACTCGCGTTAAATCAATAACGTTCAATCAATAACGTTTAATCACTCACTTTCAATCACTCGAAGGCTCACTCACATACTCGCGCCCCACATGAATAATAACTAAGAGTAAATCCGGTTATTCGTCCGATTAATGCAACAAACATGGGCAGATACTCGCATTTATCTATTGATTATTGCAACCTATACTTAACTCACTTTTTGCAGCAGCTGCAAATCAATGAATGCTAAATCGAACCTTTTTACTCTTTCATCCTGTGACTATAAGTGAGCCAAAAATGAACACATCGACCTATGCTATACGCAACACAGTTAACGCCACATTGAAGGCCTCGTCTAACATCAGTCTAGCCGCTACCTTACTGCTAGCGGGACTCGGCGCGGTCAATGCGGCACCATTGCAAGTGAGCCATTTTAATCCGGGCGAAAACAGCATCTTTGCCGTGTCATCGAGCTTTATCAGCGGCGAACACGAAATGATGTTAGTCGATGCGCAATTTCAAAATAACGATGCCCAAACCTTGGTTGATACGATTAAGGCCAGCGGTAAAAAGCTGACTCAGGTATATATCAGCCATAGTGACCCTGACTTTTATTTCGGCTTAGCCGTGATTAAAAAGAATTTCCCCGATGCACAAGTTGTCGCGACTCAAACCACAGTCGATGCCATTAAAGCCTCAATGGAAGGCAAGCTCGCCTACTGGGGTCCGATTTTAAAAGACAATGCGCCAAGTGAATTAGTGTTACCTAAGGCGATTCACAGCGACACTTTCACCATCGACGGTGAGCAAGTGATTATCGAAGGTTTCAATGACAAACACCCTAAACACACTTTCCTGTGGGTACCATCGGCAAAAACCATCACAGGTGGCGTAGAAGTATTTGATAACACACATGTTTGGATGGCAGACACTCAAACTGCCGCAGAGCGTCAGGAATGGTTAACTCATTTAGATACGATGGAAAAACTGCTGCCGACTACAGTGATCCCAGGACACTACTTAGGCGAAGCGCGATTTGATACCCGTGCCATCGGTTTTACCCGTGAGTATGTAAAGGCCTTTGAAGTCGCAGCAAAAGCCTCGAAAGATTCAGCCGAATTAATCCAAAAGATGCTGGCGCTATACCCACAAATGCCAGCCGATGCAGGGCTTGAGATCAGCGCCAAAGTTATCATGGGCGAAATGACCTGGCCTATGTAATACCAGCACTAATATCTTAGCGATGGGGACAGCGAGTTAGGCATAAGTGAGAATAGTTAAAGGCAGGCACGTGAGCAATTGCGTGCCAGTTCTTACCTAAATAACAGCATCTACATAACTGCACCTGACTAGCTGCACTTAAATAATCCTATCAATAGCCATATCAACAGCCGTACCACGTTCGCCATTTAACTTTAAAATATCAAATGCTTAGATCGTAATTTTGCAATTTAAGCCAAAAGGTTTCACACTATGACTCACCCAACAACTCCTTCTACTCGCACGGCCAGCAGCACAGCAACGGCCAAAGTGCGTACTCTGCACGCGATTATCGACCCTTTATGTGGTTGGTGTTATGCCGCAGCGCCGTTACTCGATGCTGCAGCCAAAGCTGGCTTTACCATTAAGCTCCACGGCGGTGGTATGCTCACGGGCCCAAGACGCAAACAAATCGATGCCAACTGGCGCGACTATGTTATGCCCCACGATCTGCGCATTAGCGAACTAACCGGCCAGCCTTTTGGTGAAAAATACTTTGATGGTCTGCTGCGCGATACCACAGTCGTACTCGACTCGGCGCCCCCCATTAAAGCCATGCTCGCAGTCAATGCGATGGGCGGCGACAGTTTGGCCTATCTACACTCAGTACAACTGGCCCATTACCGCGATGGTCACAGCGCCAGTGATGAAGGTAATCTCGCAAGGTTAGCCGCTGAACTTGGGCTCGACCCTATAGGCTTTGCGCAGCATTATGCCCAAGGTGAAGACAAGCTGTATGAGCATATCGTTGAGTCCAGAGCATTATTGAATCTGATAGGTGCCCAAGGTTTCCCTTCGATGGCTATAGAGGGTGATGACGGCAACATCACCGCCATTAATATCAACCGCTTCTACGGCCAACCCGCCCAGTGGTTAAGCCATCTTGAAGCGCAATTTGAGTCATAATTATGCCAATGCTTAATGGTGTTTCAACAGGTTCATTAATGAGTGAACCAGCTCAGTTAAGTCTTATAGAAACAGCAAGGCAGACTGATGCGAATCTTGCACTGGTTAAAAGCACCTATGAGGGAAGTAGCTCAGCCGAGAACGCCAAAAATCTTCAGCATGCCTTAGCGAGTGACGCACGCTGGACAGAGGCGGCAGGTTTTCCCTATGCGGGCACTTACGTAGGCTTTAGCGCGATAGCCACCAAGGTGTTCGCTCGCCTCGAAACTGAATGGGATAACTACCGCGTCGATATCGAAGACTATGTCGCCCAAGGCGATAAGGTTTTTGCCTTCGGCACTTATTCAGGTACCTATGTCAAAACGGGCAAGTATTTTAGCGCCCGAGTCGCCCATTTATGGAAGATACACAGCGGCAAAATCGTCAGTTTCGAACAGTTTGTCGATAGTCATACCGTCGTCAATGCCATGTAAGTGTCAATGCATGCAACGGCTAATACCATGCAACTGTTAATGCCATGCAACTAAAGTCATCAGCTATAGACATACAAGTGTGAAATAACTGAATAATGAGGCGGGCAAGTTTCATTTAGCCCGCCTCGTGACTTGTCGACCCTAAGCCTTATCCGTATGATTTAGTCTTTTCAATATGTTGAGCACTTGACATTAAGTACTTAAGATTAAGCGTTTGAAATTGAACACTTGAGATTAGCTTCGTAAAGTTACACATTCGAAGACTCATCAACTCAAGTGTCTAAAATGACAGAATGAATAACTAAAACAAGAACAAGGATGCGGTCTAATGCGAATCAATTCGATGTCTGTCGGGGCTCACCCAATCACACTCTCTATCACCCAACTGAGCCGAGCCAGCCAATGGATATTTAAGCAACATAGAAAATTCACGCCCCTGTTATGGCTTGTCACCGCACTCCCTTTCGCCTCACTCTCTTTAACCTCACTGGCGGCCAATGTAAGTGAGGCCGAGCCAGAGCTAAAGATTCAAGAAAGCAGCGTCACCGATGGCCCTTATGTGTTTTTAAACGATGCTCAAAAAGACACTGCCTATTGGATTTGCCAGAGTGAGCTAAAACAAACGCCGATTGCGAAGGCGCAGTTAACTCGCCCTGCCAGTTGCGGTGAATTACCAGAGCCCCATCTTCACACACTAGCTGCCACCGTTGAGCCCGATACCTTTACTCATGTCAGCAAAATTGTCGCCCTTAGCGATGTGCACGGCCAATTTGATGTGATGATTAACTTACTAAAAGCCCATAAGATTATCGACAAAGATAACCACTGGGCCTTTGGTGATGGCCATATGGTGATGACGGGCGACATGTTTGACCGTGGCCATCAAGTCAATGAAGTATTGTGGTTTTTATATACCTTAGACCAAGAAGCTCAAGCTGCGGGCGGACGCTTACATCTACTCATGGGCAATCACGAGCAAATGGTGTTTCGCGGCGACTTACGCTATGTCAACGAACGCTATCAAGTCGCGGCCGATTTACTCAAACGCAGCTACGATGCGCTCTACAACAAAGACACCGAAATCGGCCAATGGCTTCGCAGCAAACATACCTTAGTCAAAATCAATAATATCTTGTTTATGCACGGCGGCATCAGCCCTGAATGGATCGAGCGTAAATTACATATCGGCGAGGCTAACCAACTCTTTCGTCAGCATTTAGATGATAAAAAAGCCGATTTGAAAAAGGATGATTTACTCAACTTTCTGTTTTTTACCAATGGCCCGACTTGGTATCGCGGATACTTTAAAGATGAACTGAAAGAGTCGGATATCGATAGCATACTGAACTATTTCAAGGTAGAGCATATTGTCGTTGGACACACATCGCAGGAGCAAGTGCTTGGCCTCTATCACAATAAAATCATTGCGATAGACAGCAGTATTAAGAATGGTCAATCCGGTGAACTCTTGCTTATCGACGCAGGCAAACTCAGCCGCGGTCTGTATCAGGGTGAGCAGGTTTCGCTATAAGACATAAGACACCTCGCTAATCTCTTCAGCATAATATGTGAATGCCCTAGCGCCCTAATGCATGAATAAGCTAGGGCGCGAATGTGTAAATGAGTAAGGGCAAACATGCACGCATCTTAGTATTCATAAGTTCGCCAGTTTTTATTAACTCTGACTATACTCAAGCCAAGTGCGACTCACCTCAGTGCTGGAGTAGAAATGGGGAACAAATTACTCACATTATCTGGCTTTTGCTTGTTTATGCTCGGCTTCATCCACCCCGCATTTGCGGGTCGAGAACTCCATTTAGTCGCCACAAACTACCCTCCTTTTTATGCCGATGCTTTACCCGAACAGGGCGGCGTCGCCCAAGTGGTCAAAGAAGCCTTTAAACGCCAAGGTTACAATGCCAACCTTAAGTTTTATCCCTTCGCTCGCGCAGCCTTACTCGTTAAAACGGGCCAAGCCGATGGCATTATTGGACTCTGGTATCGCAAAGAGCGTGAGCAATGGGCTCAATATTCTGCGCCAATCCAACCCGTACAAATCGTGTTTTATAAACGTAAAGATGCGCCGCTGAGCTTTAGTCAGCTCTCTGAGCTCAAGCCCTACACGATTGGCATAGGTCGCGGTTACGCTAATCCACCCGAAATCTTCGCCGCAGGGCTCACCACCGAAGAAGGTAATTCGGATGAAATGAACCTCAAGAAGCTTTTTTTAAAGCGTATCGATTTAGTCTTGATTGGCCATAACTTAGCCAGATACTTAATCAAGAAAGGCCCAGCTGAATATGACGATGCCTTTGAACAAGTCGGTCAACCCATAGCGACTGAGGTATTTCACTTAGGGGTGTCTCTGGCCGTGACAGATCATCAGCAGTTGGTAACGGATTTTAATCAAGGCTTAGAAAGTATGCGCAGCGATGGTCGATTAGCTTCCATTTTAAGCCAATATCCTCAGGTTGAAACGACTCAAGCCCCAGTCGAAAAAACGCGTACTGAGATCCATCCCTAGGGCACTAGAGTCTTCTCGCACTGGCCCTTTGCACAAAAAAACCGCAAAAGCCGCGTTGAATTGTGTTCAAGGCTCAAAAAACACAATTTCTTTCATTTTCGTTTGCTTACCTTTACAAACTTTTACCCAACTCAGGTAGGTTATTCACTAGAATAGCCCCATTAGAGCTATCACCTTTTTCAACTGCCTTTGCGCGAGATAATAATTACAATGAAAAAAACCATTATTGCCATTGCCCTGCTTGCGGTTATCGCCACAGCGGTGAGTTTTAGTGATGTCCTTCAAGCAGCCAAACCCGAAAGCGCTCCCCACCTTATGCGTACCGTTCCAGTGGTCACGGGTGAAGTCGTTGAATATCCGTTAGCACAATCTATCTCGCTTATCGGCAAACTCGCTGCCGAACGCGCAGTGATCATCGCGCCGCAAGTCACAGGTAAGATTAAGCAAGTCGCCGTGACCTCAAACCAAGCAGTGAAAAAAGGCCAGTTGCTCATCGAACTCGATGATATGAAAACCCAAGCCGCCGTCGCCGAGGCTAATGCGTTTCTCAACGATGAAAAGCGTAAACTCAAAGAATTTGAAAAACTGATCAGCCGTAACGCCATCACCCAAACCGAGATTGACGCACAAAAAGCCAGTGTGGATATCGCCCAAGCACGCTTAGCTTCAGCCCAAGCCGATTTACATTACCACTCGCTGATTGCGCCGTTTGCGGGCAATACAGGTCTGATTAATTTCAGCGAAGGCAAGATGGTCAGCATAGGCACTGAATTAATGTCGCTGGATGATTTATCTAGCATGCGCCTCGACTTACAAGTGCCAGAGCATTTCCTGTCGCAGTTGAGCATAGGTATGCAAGTGGCGGCCACCAGCCGCGCTTGGCCGGATGAAACCTTTACCGGCAAAGTTGTCGCTATCGATCCCCGCGTCAATGAAGAAACCTTAAACCTTAAAGTGCGGGTGCAATTCGACAACCCAAAAAATCGCTTAAAACCCGGCATGATGATGTCATCCACTATCACTTTTCCTGCTATTTCAGCACCTATGGTGCCAGTACAAGCCCTTGAATATTCAGGCACTAAACGTTACGTGTACGTGGTTAGCACCGATCACATCGCCAACCGCACCGAAGTGCAGTTAGGTGCCCGCATCGATAACCAAGTCTTGATTGAAAACGGTTTAAAAATAGGTGACAAAGTCGTCGTACAAGGCTTAGTGAATATGCGCGATGGCCTGCAAATCAATGAAGTGACGCTCGATGCAAAGGCATCAGCCCGTGCGGCTGAGCTTTCAAGCCCGAAAGCTACGGAGACTAAATAATGTGGTTGTCCGATGTTTCGGTTAAACGCCCCGTCGTTGCCATCGTTTTAAGCTTACTGCTGTGCGTATTCGGCATAGTCTCCTTCTCTAAATTGTCGATACGGGAAATGCCCGACGTCGAAAGCCCTGTGGTCACCATTAGCACCAGTTACTCGGGTGCGTCGGCGGCCATTATGGAAAGCCAGATCACTAAGACTTTAGAAGATGAGCTAACAGGGATCAGTGGTATTGACGAAATCACCTCGACCACACGTAACGGTAGCTCGCGTATCACAGTTAAATTCCTCCTCGGTTGGAACTTAACCGAAGGGGTCAGCGATGTGCGTGATGCAGTGGCCCGCGCCCAACGCAGGCTCCCAGAAGATGCAAAAGATCCCGTCGTCTCAAAAGACAACGGCTCCGGCGAACCCTCTGTCTATGTGAACTTAAGCTCGAGTGTGATGGACCGTACTCAATTAACGGACTACGCCCAGCGAGTACTCGAGGACAAATTCAGCTTAATCAGCGGCGTGAGTTCTATCAGCATTTCCGGCGGTTTGTATAAGGTCATGTACGTCAAGCTCAGACCCGAACAAATGGCAGGACGTAATGTTACCGCAACGGATATTATCAACGCCCTGCGTAAAGAGAATATAGAAACGCCCGGCGGCCAAGTGCGCAACGACACCACTGTGATGTCTGTGCGTACCAAACGCTTGTACTACACGCCGAAGGATTTTGACTATCTTGTAGTGCGTACCGCCAGCGATGGCACGGCTATCTACTTAAAAGATGTGGCGGATGTGGCTGTTGGGGCACAAAACGAAAACTCGACCTTCAAAAGTGACGGCATAGTTAACATCAGTTTAGGCATTATTGCCCAGTCCGATGCCAACCCCCTGCTCGTTGCCAAAGAAGTGCATAAAGAAGTTGATCGCGTACAAGACTTCCTGCCCGAAGGCACTCGCCTAGTGGTCGACTTCGACTCGACCGTATTTATCGACCGCTCGATTAACGAAGTGTATAGCACCCTTTATGTCACGGGCGCCTTGGTCGTACTCGTACTGTATATCTTCATTGGACAAGCGCGAGCAACGTTAATCCCAGCGGTGACGGTTCCAGTATCTTTGATCTCGGCATTTATCGCCGCCAACATGCTAGGTTATTCGATTAATCTACTGACATTGATGGCATTAATCCTCTCCATCGGTCTGGTGGTGGATGATGCGATTGTGGTGGTCGAGAACATTTTCCACCATATCGAAAAAGGTGAAGAGCCCTTACTCGCCGCCTATAAAGGTACTCGCGAAGTGGGCTTTGCCGTTATCGCCACTACGGCGGTACTGGTGATGGTATTCCTCCCTATTTCCTTTATGGAGGGCATGGTCGGGCTACTATTTACCGAGTTCTCCGTGATGCTGGCGGTGTCAGTGCTGTTCTCCTCCTTAGTGGCACTCACACTTACGCCTGTACTGAGCAGTAAATTACTCAAAGCCAACGTCAAACCGAATCGCTTTAATCGTTGGGTCGACAGCGGCTTTGCTCGCATGGAAAGCGTTTATCGCGTCGCAGTGACTCGAGCGATTAAACTCCGTTTACTCGCGCCCTTAGTTATCCTCGCTTGTATCGGCGGCAGCGCTTGGTTAATGCAACAAGTACCGTCACAGCTTGCGCCGCAGGAAGACCGCGGCGTGTTGTTCGCCTTTATTAAAGGCGCCGAAGGCACCAGTTATAACCGTATGACAGCCAATATGGATATAGTCGAAGACAGACTCATGCCCTTGCTGGGTCAAGGTGTGCTGCGCTCATTCAGCGTGCAAGCCCCCGCGTTTGGTGGCCGTGCGGGCGATCAAACGGGCTTTGTGATCATGCAGCTTGAAGATTGGGGCACACGCACCGAATCCGCACAGCAAGCGCTTGGGATTATTAGCAAAGCATTGAAGGACATTCCCGATGTGATGGTTCGCCCTATGATGCCTGGCTTTAGGGGCCAATCGAGCGAACCGGTGCAATTTGTGCTTGGTGGTTCAGACTATGCCGAACTCTTTAAGTGGGCGCAGGTGCTCAAAGAAGAAGCCAATGCCAGCCCTATGATGGAAGGCGCCGATTTAGACTACGCCGAAACCACGCCTGAGCTTATCGTTACTGTTGATAAAGAACGCGCGGCGGAGCTTGGGGTTAGTGTCGATGACGTCTCGCAAACCTTAGAAGTCATGCTCGGCGGTCGCACCGAAACCACCTATGTGGATCGCGGCGAAGAATACGATGTGTACTTGCGCGGTGATGAAAACAGTTTTAACAACGTTGGCGATCTTAGCCAAATCTACATGCGTTCCGGTAAAGGCGAATTAGTGACGCTTGATACTGTTACCCATATCGAAGAAATTGCCTCGGCACAAAGATTAAGTCACACCAATAAGCAAAAATCGATCACCCTCAAGGCTAACGTCAGTGAAGGTTACACCTTAGGTGAAGGCTTAAAGTTTCTTGATGCTAAAGCCATTGAATTATTACCTAAAGATATTTCCATTGGTTACACCGGCGAATCCAAAGACTTTAAGGAAAACCAAAGCAGTATCTTCATCGTATTTGGTTTGGCCTTACTGGTCGCTTACTTAGTCTTAGCCGCGCAGTTTGAAAGTTTTATCAACCCGTTAGTGGTGATGTTTACTGTGCCTATGGGCGTGTTTGGTGGTTTCTTAGGTCTATTGCTCACCAGTCAAGGGATCAACATCTACAGTCAGATAGGCATGATCATGTTGATTGGTATGGTGACCAAAAACGGTATCCTTATCGTGGAGTTTGCTAACCAATTACGTGACCGCGGCTTTGAACTCGATAAAGCCATTATCGACGCTTCATCCCGTCGTTTACGGCCAATCCTAATGACAGCCTTCACCACTTTAGTTGGCGCTGTACCGTTAATTTTCTCGACGGGCGCAGGCTCAGAAAGTCGTATCGCTGTGGGTACTGTAGTGTTCTTCGGTATGGCATTCGCCACCTTTGTGACACTACTCGTCATCCCTGCCATGTATCGATTAATCTCGGCAGCGACCCATTCACCGGGATATGTTGAAGCTAAGCTCGAAGCGGCAATTAAAGCACAAGAGTTAGCGGCACAAGAGGCGGCGGCAAAGCAGCAGGAGCTTGCGCCTAAAGCCTAGCGCTTCACGCCTACTCATCAATGTAAATAATCACATAAAAAAGCCAAGACACTCAGCGCCTTGGCTTTTTATTGTCGGTTCAATCAAGAGCCTTGTCTTATATGGGGTATTGAGGATTTATCTATCCCATCACAACACAATTTCGGCCAGCTGATTTAGCGTTATACAATGCACTGTCTACCCGGTAAAGTGCGCTACGTAGACTCTCGTTATCTTGAATACGGATACAGCCAAAACTCATAGTCAAATTCAGATGTTCATCGTGATAGTTGAAATCCGTCGACGCTAAATCCATACGTAATAGCTCTCCGATTTGATGTACTTCATCTAAGGAATGACCCTGCAACACAATCAAGAACTCTTCGCCTCCCCAACGGGCAATACAAGCAGCGGATTGCTGTAGCCCTTCAAGTAGCCTTGCGACTTGTACTAATACATCATCTCCACATAAATGACCAAACGTGTCATTGATGGCTTTGAAGTAATCGACATCGCACATTAACAAACAAAGTTCTGGGCCATTTGTGGCACTTAACACATTCTCCAATACCGCTTCCGCTTTACGGCGATTAGCGAGTCCCGTTAACGCATCTGTGTTAGACAAAGTTTTATTTTCATCAATAAGCATTTGTAAATCATGAATATCTCTCATCGTTACTATATGTAATTCCGATTGATTATCCGTGGCAATTTGTGCAGTTATTAAAAACCAACGGTACTCACCGTTACGACATAGAATGCGAGCCTGCATCTCAGCAGTATCAATTCCTGCACTGATACTGCTTTCAACAATTGCAGCCCATCCCTCAAACATGTCTTGGCGCACTAAGGGATCCGGATATACGGTATTAAACCAAGCATCCATATCGGGAATATCTACTAATGTGTAGCCAATTTGTTCGATAAAGGCATGATTAACAAAGCGGTGGATCCTTTGTATACGCCCAGAGACCTCATCCATGCGAGATTCAGAAAGCAAGATTGGGATAGGAATGAAATCTAAGCTTTTAAAGAGGATTACCTCACTGTCATTGCGTGCAGTCATTAATCTTCCCCGCTCAAATCCCAGACAAAGATAAGTCATCACATCCTAAACCGAGTTGAAGTTAAAAGATGATTGATAAAACATAAGCTAACGCTTGAATTTACATAAAATTCAATAAAATATGACACGGTTGCGGCCAGCATTTTTAGCTTTATATAAAACGCTATCGACCCGAAATAATAGACTTTGCAGGCTTTCACCGACTTGATGCCCCACACACCCAAAACTCATGGTCAAGTGCATATGTTGGCCGTAGGATTGGTAATCCGTGGACTCGATGTCACAACGCAGCTTCTCGGCAAGCTCTCTCGCGATTTCAAGTTCAGTGTTTTCCAGCACGATCAGAAACTCCTCCCCTCCCCAACGTGCGACACAGGAAGCAGAAGATGCATAGTGCTTAAGCTGATCCGCTACTAATTTAAGCACATCATCGCCACACAGATGGCCAAAGTTATCATTAATACTCTTAAAAAAATCGATATCACACATCACTAAACAGAGTGAACCTTGTGCATCGGTACTGTGTTCCATTGCTGAGGAGAGGATCCGCTCCACTTGACGACGATTGGCAAGTCCCGTCAGTAAATCGGTATTGGATTGCCGCTTGTTATCCTCAATCAGTAACTGCAACTGATGGACATCTCTCATAGTGACTATGTTTAAGTTTGATTGATTTTCAGTGGTAATTTGAGCTGTGATTAAAAACCAACGATATTCACCATTGCCACAGCGAAGGTAAGTTTGAAAACCTGCGGTGCTCAGTCCCTGTTTTTCACTTTCATATACAGCACTATCCCACTCGAGCATCGCTTTGTCTCGAAGGATTGAGTCGGGGTAAACAGTATTAAACCAAGATTCAATATCGGGGATGTCCGACATGGTATAGCCCAATTGCTCAATAAATGCATGATTCATAAATCTATGCACCCTATGAGTGCTAGGACGACGTCCTTCCACGTCCAAGGCCTCAGATAATAGAACTGGGATAGGAATATAATTTAAACTTTTGAATAATAAGGCTTCACTATCTTCTGAAAAAAGTCGACGCATCCGTATCTCCCCATACAACGAAATAACATAGAGATAACATTTAGTGTGATAGAACCACATATGATTTGTGAGGACAAGAACTCACTTAGGCCGTCGTCGATATAAAAATACTGCAATCTCATCTCGTAAAATCAGAACGTGACTTGGGACACATCTAAAATGATGGAATGACAAGTACTTAAGAAAACCCTAATAAGAAGCGTTTGTTTGAAAAGACCTTTATTCTTCTTTTTCAACTGCTCGTTTTTTGTACTTATCAATAATAGCAAGATTCAATAGAAGCCTAAGATGATGGGATTAGCCAGAATAATGGATGCGTACCGTCACCATTAATTATCCTCTGCTTATGAATAGACAGTGGACGACTTAATGATGAAGTTAACCTTGCTTCCCACCATATCTCAATTGATTTCGACTACGGCACGAGAGTCGGCAAAGCAGCAATAAATCGCGCCTAAAGCCTAACTCTTCACGCCTACTCATCAATGTAATTAATTACATAAAAAGCCAATGCAATCAGTGTCTTGGCTTTTTTTATTTATATTTAAGCGTTTTTTGCTTTATGGGCTAAGCCCAAATTTACACCTAATCCAACACAGAGCAGTGAACTGAATGTGACCACCATACCTAAATGGTGAATGATTCCTGCGCCGCCTAAACCTAGTCCCAACAGAATATAATAAAACAGTCCGAAAAGTGCACCAGCAGATCCCGCATAGGTGCGGTAGTTTGCCAGAGCCGAGCTGAGTATGTTCGGAATCGCGATACCGTAAGCAATCACAATCAATAGCATAGGCGCTAAAAAGTAAACATTATTCAGCCCTATAAAGGTCGATTGGATCAGCCAAATCCCCAATCCACCGACAAGTGCAATAGCACTGGCTAAGCGAACCAGTCGTGCACCGGTGTGGCCTCGACCCAGCATTATTTTATTAACATAACTGCCAAGGAATGTACCAAAGCCTAACAGTAAGCCACTGGTACCAAAGGCAAGCGTCGATAACCCTTGCGCCTCAAACATAAATGGCGCCAGTGAAAAGTAGCTAAACCACATCAGATTAAACGCCGCCACCAACAAGGTGTTCTTAATAATCCCGCTGTCGGTAAGCATCTTAATCGCTAACTCGCCTATGGCGATTTTCTGAGTATGTACGGGTTTAGTTTCGGGTAAAGATCTTACCGACAAAAATAACAACACGATAGCAGAGACCATGAGTGCGACAAACACCCCTTGATATCCCCAATACGCACTGAGAACACTGCCCAATAGCAATCCGATAACTGGGCTTATTCCAAGTGACATTCCCATCACAGAAAAAACTTTCGCTAATTCCTCTCCGCTATAACTGTCACGCATCATAGTTTGGGTAATCACAGACCCCACTGCCGCGCCAAAGGCCGACAATACGCGGGCCATCAACAACAGGCTAAAGTCGCTAACCATCAAGGCTAATGCTGAGCCAATGGCATAACAGACTAATCCCGCGAGCATAGCTTTACGGCGACCAATAATGTCGGCTAAGCGGCCCCAGCAAAATACGCCGATAGCAAAGGCCATAAAGTACACAGATAAGGTTTGCGATGCAGCGGTAACCGACACCGCAAAGTTTTCTGCAATATTAGGCAAAGCAGGGCTATAAATGGTTTCCATAATTTGCGGAAACATCATTAGCAGCACAACGAGCCCTAATGGTGGTTTTATATTCATGATTTTTAGTCCATTTCAGTCATCCAAATGAGTTGGTTTACCGAAATGTCGCTCCATACTTGTCAAAGATGGCGCAGTATAGATAAAATCCAAATGTGTCCATTAGCAACACTTAGACAAAAAACATCAAAAATAGGACAAAATGGCCTTTATTCTACCTGAACAGCAATTTAATCCAGACCAGCTGGATAATCTGGTCATTGGCATTGCCGCAGATATGGGCGAACACGACTCGGGAGTGCATTACCACAGAAAAGCACAACTGCTGTACGCTCCCACAGGCGTGATGAGATTCACCCTAGCCGATACTCAAATGGTGTTACCGCCAACGCGTGCGGCTTGGTTGCCAGCTAGCGTTAAGCACAGCGTTACCATGCGTAATGTGGTTGCCTATCGCTCACTCTACTTTGAACCAGAAACCGTCACTTCATTGCCCGATAAAGTCACTATTTTCCATGTAAACCCGCTACTCAAAGCGTTAATCGACACTATGTCGTTTTGGCCTTGGGACAAACCAAGAAGCACTCAACACAATGCCTTTTTGCTGCTCTGTGAAGAATTGGGCCATGCCGCGGAAGAAAATCTGGCTTTACCCCTCCCACAGGATAAACGTTTAAAAAACTGGCTTGCGCAACTGCAACAACACCAAAAACCGCCAGCCAATCTTAAGGATATGGCAGTAGAAATCGGAGCCAGTGAACGCACAATTAGCCGCATTTTTAGCGCACAGACGGGAATGGCTTATCAAGCATGGCGCCAGCAATGGCGTTTACTCTCGGCTATTGAACAATTGGCGGCGGGGAAATCGGTGGCGCAGGTGGGCTTTAATTTACAATTTTCCAGTGACAGTGCCTTTATCAGCTTTTTTAAGCAATATACCGGTACCACTCCGGCGCAATATTTTAAATCCCCTAGCATTTAGCCAAATATCCAATCCTTCGAGTACAACTCAGGTGAGGCAATTTCCCCGCTCAACCGAAAGCGGTACTTTCCATTTAGCGCCCGTTGGCGACTTGCTGTGTTATAGTGCGGAAGTCTTTTCCCAGATCGCAATATACGAATCCCTTGAAAAAAATCGCTTTATTTGTGGATGTACAAAACATCTATTACACCTGCCGCGAGGCCTATGGCCGCCAATTTAATTACCGTAAATTATGGCAACACTTAGGTTACGAGGGAAACATAGTCTTGGCCGTGGCTTATGCCATCCACAAGGGGGACGATGGGCAGTTGAAATTCCAGGATGCGTTAAAGCACATAGGCTTTGAGGTGAAGTTAAAACCTTTCATTCAGCGCAGCGATGGCTCGGCCAAAGGCGACTGGGATGTGGGGATCACTATCGATATTATGGAAGCGGCGAGTGAAGTCGATACAGTGATCTTGTTGTCTGGTGATGGCGATTTCGATTTATTACTACAAAAAATCCATCAAAAATATGGCGTTGAAATCCAAGTCTATGGTGTCCCTACCCTGACGGCTAAATCCTTAAGGGATGCAGCGTCTCAATTTCACCCCATAGATGCCGCACTCTTGCTCTAGTACCCATAAAAAATGCTGCTATCAATCACGGCAACAGCATCTTAAATTCACTATTTTAGCCATCAAAGTTACAACACATCTAATGATAGGTAATGTCCGAATACATAGGTGCGAGACGTTTTAGGAGGGCATTGCGGGTCGATAATGGTATCTGTTGCTCCTTCATCGATTCAATTAAATGGCCCACTAAGGCATCAAAATCTGCCTGAGTAATATTCAACCCTTGATGACTCAGTGCCATATTCTCACCGTGATACACGCAACCGCCATCAGCAATCAGACAAAAATGTTCAATGGCGCGCTCACGAAATAACGCGATATCCGTCTCTTGAAAGTGATGCACTATGCGTGGATCAGTTGCAATACGGGCAAGTAAGCCATCGACAATCGCTGATAAACCGGCTTCACCACCTAACTCTTGATATAAGGTTTGCTGGCTTGAGTTGCCATTATTTGAGTTAACCTGTGGCGCCGATGTTTCAGCCGTTTGCACTGCACAGCCAGTGAAAAAAAGCAAAGCGGCGACAGGTAATAACTTCAGCAATAAACGACTCATAGTGTTCCCTCCACCGACACATACCAACCTTGCTGATCGGCAAAACCCGCAATACTGCCTAAATTCGCATAGGCCGTGACCACGGAAAGATGCTTATTGATAAACCAAGCTAAAAACACATCCTGCCAATCATCTTCACGGGCAAAAGCTAACTCATTGGGTTTTTGTCGATATTCGATACCCAGCGCCACATTATCCGTCAGCAATACCGCCACAGACGCTTCGAGCACAAACTGGTAATCATTACTGGCTTGGGTACCAAAACCCAATAAACCTGTTTGATTCGCCTTGGTCGCGCGCACGGTACCATTAAGTAATAAATTGCGCCCCGCCACCGCATCGAAAAATACTTTGCTGGCCGCAATATACACATCTAACCCCCAATCAGAGCGCGCCCCAACCGCCAGAGGAATCGCAAAGTCATCGACTCTTTTATACTGGGCACCTAAGGTAATTTGCGGCATAGCCGTATAAAGTAACTCGCCGGCAAGCTTGTATTTTACCCCAAAGATATCTTGGCCTAACTCGCCGCCCATAGTATCTAAATCAAAGGTTTGCCGTGCAACGCTGAGCTCGAATCGATTATCAAAACTCAATGAAGCGCCAATCACTTTCAGCGTAAAGTCATCGACATAAACGCCTGTCGCCATCGCCGTAGCGGACCATTCATCGCTACTGCCATAACCGTTGATCACCGCCCACGGCACTATGCCACCGCCAGCACTGCCCTCAATCGTCGTCCCGCCGCCAGTCGCAACCACGCGGCTACCTTCGGCAAACGCAGGAGCAGGAACTGTGCCCAACAGTAAACAGAGGCAAGGCAAAGCCTTCACATAATTCCAAGCTAATGAATTCAACTTCAATGCATTCATGGCAATGTTCACTCGCTACTCCGCTTTATTCTTTCGAAGACGTCTAATTTTAACGCCTTTTGTGCGCTTTCTTGGGTAAATTAACTTATGTGTCTGAGGGATTTGCATGGTTAAACGCTTCGAACCACAGATCAAATTCAGCCGCTTTTATGGGTTTTGAAAACACGTAGCCTTGGATGATGTCGCAATTGAGGTTACGCAGGATTTCAACGCCTTCTGGTTCCTCAACCCCTTCGGCCACGACGGTAAAACCTAGACCGTGGATCAACTGAATGCTCGTGTTTACTATCATCACATCTTGGCTATTCGTGAGCATGTCTTTGATAAAACTACGATCAATCTTCACTTCATTGACGGGCAAAATTTTCAAATAAGCTAAGGATGAATGCCCTGTGCCAAAGTCATCGATGGCGACGGATACACCCATGTCACGGAATCGCTGCAATACGCTCACCACAGTTTGTGCATCTTTCATCACAGCGCCTTCGGTAACTTCGATGCAGAGTGCGCCGCTTGGCAGATCATTATCTTTTAATAAACTAGCAATTTGATTCGGCAAACGGGTATCGACTAAATCATGGGCCGACAGGTTAATGGCCAGTTTTAGCTGCATACCTCGCTGCTGCCATGCGACTAATTGTTTAATCGCCTGCTTCAACACCCATTGGCTGACGATATCAATGTTGCCTGAATTTTCAGCGAGTTGAATAAACTCATCGGGCGGAATAAACCCTAAGGTTGGATGCTGCCAGCGGATCAGTGCCTCGGCGCCAGTACACTGATTTAAGTGTAAATCCACCTTAGGTTGAAACACGAGATAGAGTTGGTTTTGCGCCAAACCTATGGGTAAATCGCGGATAATAGTCAGCTCACGCTGGTATTTCTCATCGGCACCCTGACGATAACTGACGATGCGTTGCTCCTCGAGACAGGCTTGATTGAGGGCAATTTCGGCGCGGCGCACTAACACATCGATATCGGCACCATTGCCATCGATTTCCAGTAATCCCGCCCGCACGGTAAGAGAGATATTTGAGCCTTGGATTGGAAATGGCGACTCCAACATATCCAATGATTTCAACAAGTGCTCGGGACGAATACCTTGGCTATATAGGAGTAAAAAAGAGTCGCCATCTAATCGCGCGAGTAAATCCGGTGTGGGGGCTAATTGCTCTAAACGGCGGGCAAAAAGCACCAACAAGGTATCTGCGTTGGCAAAACCGATAATGTCGTTGATATGGCGAAAATGTTTAATATCCAGCAATACCATAGCGCCGGCTAGCTCATGTTTAAGATCCGCTAAATGCTGTTTTGCCGCAAAACGATTGAGCAATCCCGTCAAACTGTCGTGGCGGGATTGATAGACTAAATCCTTTTCCCGCGCCTCAATATCGTCGCGCATCAAGGACAAACTTTTGGCCAACACCCGCAGTTCTGCTGGCGCACCTTGAATACTGCCAGGCTGCTTACCTTGACCAATTTTACGGGCATAGGTTACCAATTGATGCACGGGCTCAGTCAAACTGCCCGACAACCAAATCGCAATCACAATCGCCAGCGCTAAGGTCAAGGCAAAAATCAGCAACATATTATTGCGTAGATGCTGATAACTTTGCTGCCACTTAAGGTTTGACTGATGCAGTAGGGCTAATTGGCTGCCGTTATGATCATAGAGTTTGATCGCCATGGACAGATAGTCCACGGGAATGTTCTCACTGGGCATTTTCAGTAGGCTGGGGAATAGGCTCGCCTGCTCTACCACACTGCGTTTTTCATCATCGGATAAGGTTGACGCGATTTCGGTGCGCCCCGTGGCTTGATTGACAAAGCTGACATCGATACCGGTAATGGCTTTAGCTTGTTGGGCGACTTTCTCATCCAATAGGAATCCCATTCCGACCCAAGCAATCAAGGTCGGCGCCTTCACGGGCTGCAACACAAACTGATAGCTGGCATGATCAAAATTAAGGATAGCTAAAGCATTGTTATTGCTGGTGGTCATATCGAATAAGGATTGAATGTCATCCTGAGTGAGTCCGGGCAGACTCGAGGTCAAGAGCTCTCCTTTTGGAGACAACAATACTGCAGCGTCGGCGCCGATACGAGAGCCGTGATTAGATAACACTGACTCAATGGTTTCTTGCTCGCCGGTGGCAATCGCGCGCTTAAAACCAAAATCGGCACTGAGCACAGACAAACTTTGGCTGAGCTGAATACCGCGATTCGAAAGGACTTCGAGAAACACATTGGCACCAATATCTAAACTTTTTTGTTGTTGTAAAAAGTTGTCCCTTTCGGTCGCCGTCAATACGGAAAATGCCGTGGCAAACTGCACTAGAGTCAGCACAATAAAGAAAACTAAAATCAGCCGTGCGCGAAAACTATTTAGCATGTAATGGCTTGCCTTGAGCATCGTAGTGGCCAAATCCCGACGGCGGGGCTGACGGTTTAGCTTGGCGCTCAATGTCTAAGGACAAACTGAGTTGATTCGCGCCAGTAGTTAGCATTAGCTCAGTCGGCTCGGAGGCCGCCTTCTGCCATGGATGCCAGAGTTTGACTTTATATTGACCGGCAGCCAGATCCTTAAACTGGATCTCACCTTTTTCGTCCGTCACCGCAACAATTGGGCTATCTGCCACATAGATAAATGCCTGCATATAATCGTGAATATTGCAGCCAAGTGCGACTAAGCCGGGTTTATCGAACAGGAT
Source organism: Shewanella sp. SP1S2-4 (assembly GCF_031932075.1). Lineage (NCBI taxonomy): Bacteria > Pseudomonadati > Pseudomonadota > Gammaproteobacteria > Alteromonadales > Shewanellaceae > Shewanella > Shewanella sp. SP1S2-4. The sequence continues at coordinate 26,136 of NZ_JAUOET010000024.1, read as the reverse complement.
CGGCGCTTCGGCTTGACCCACATACAATTTAAGTTCGAAAGGTTTCGCCTCGGAAAAGGAATACACATGGTGACGAGTGCGATCTAGGTTAGGAAAATCTACCTTGGCGCCCTTAGGGACCGCCAACACAAAAGGGATAAAGGTTCGATTTTTTTGTGACATTTCATAATGTCCAACAGGCATAGCCTTATCGGGCATCACTGCCGGGATCAACTCCACGACAGTATCGGCAATCGCCTGCTGCTGTAAATCCACCAGCTTAATATTGAGCTCAGCGGCCATGACTTGAGGCGTCAGAGAGGCAGAAACACTCAGAACTAGAGCAAATAAAGCGCGATTTAAGATCATCAGTTACCTCGGGCATAGTGATGCAAGGTCAACAAGTACCTTAGCTGAGTACGGCGTAAAACAAACTATTTTTCTTCGTGTAGCATTGTACATCACTAATATATCGAATATTCCATTGGAACCTATAGAAGAGCGCCAAAACAGTAATCATTCTAATCGTCCAACTGCTATTACGCACGAAAGTGACCACAAATAATGGATAAACAACATCATACACACATTTAAAGCACGGATAACCACAAGCGTTTAAATCAGTTATGGCGCTTACTGAGATCAAATATCACTGCGAGCTCATTGGCTGAATAAAACAGTTGAATCTAGCCAACATAGGCCCGCCATGAACAATAAGCAATATAACTAACACACTGATCTGGCAAATGACTTTTTGTTGTTCATCGGCAATTAAAGCAAGCCCATATGCTTCTGACTCTATCCATCTTTGACTGTAACTTTACCGGCAATCTAATCTCAACTTATCCCAACTAAAGATAGTCAGGTTTCATATTTTTCGCGGCGAACAAACAAAAAAGGCCTACTTGATGTAGGCCTTTTGTACACATTTATCCATCGCGGGAAACAAGCTTAACTGACGGTTAGCTCTTTTTGCTCTTCGGCTTTTTTACTGCCTCGCTTTGCCAGTGCGTAGTAGAACAAAGGCGTTAGGATAAGGCCGAACACTGTCACCCCTATCATACCAGCGAATACTGCCACGCCCATGGCTTGGCGCATCTCGGCGCCCGCGCCAGTGGAGAACACCATAGGCACCACTCCCATGATAAAGGCGATAGATGTCATCAAGATAGGACGTAAACGTAATCTTGCTGCCTCTAATATCGCTTCCATAGGTGCCATACCGTGATCTTGTTTCTCCTTTGCAAACTCGACAATCAAGATAGCGTTCTTAGTCGCCAGCCCCACCAGTACTATCAGGCCAATTTGGGTGAAGATATTATTATCTCCACCGTAAATCAGCACACCACTGAGGGCTGAAAGTAAGGTCATTGGGATGATTAAGATAATCGCCAATGGCAAGCTTAAGCTCTCGTACTGGGCGGCTAGCACCATAAACACTAAGATGATCACCAGCGGGAAAACCAAAAGACCCGTATTGCCCGCGAGAATTTGCTGATAGGTCAGCTCGGTCCACTCATAAGTCATACCATTAGGTAACGTTTCAGCCAAAATTTTCTCAATCGCTGCCTGCGCTTGGCCGGTACTCACACCTGCTGCTGGGCCACCGTTGATTTCAGCGGTCGTAAAGCCGTTATAGTGCATCACTCTGTCTGGGCCTGAGCTTTGACTGACGTTGATGAACGACCCTAACGGGATCATATCACCACTCAGATTCGGCACTTTCAGCTGACTTATCTGCTGTGGGCTTTGACGGAACGCCTCATCGGCTTGCATATTCACCTGATAGGTTCGACCGAAACGATTGAAATCGTTGACATAGGTCGAGCCCATATAGGTTTGTAATGTCTGGAAGATTTGATCGAGCGACACTGCCTGCTGTTTCGCTTTAGTTCGATCAATATCCAGTTCAAGTTGTGGCACGTTCACCTGATAGCTAGAGAAAATTCCGGCTAATTGAGGATCGGCCCACGCCTTGTACATCACTTGTTGGGTCACCTGATACAAGGCCTCATAACCAAGGTTGGCTCTGTCTTGTATTTGCAGACGGAACCCTCCTATAGTACCGAGGCCTTGCACAGGTGGCGGCGGGAAGATGGCAATAAATGCGTCTTGAATACCAGCAAACTCTTTATTCAATTGTCCAGCAATGGCATTCGCCGACAGCTCTGGACTCTTACGCAATTCAAAATCATCAAGCGCGACAAACACCACGCCTGAGTTAGGACTATTAGTAAAACCGTTGATACTAAGGCCTGGGAAGGCAATCGAGTGCGCCACACCCGGGTGATTAAGGGCAATCTCAGACATCTTTTTGATAACGGTATCGGTACGTTCAAGGGAAGCCGCATCGGGCAACTGAGCAAACGCCACTAAATACTGTTTATCTTGTCCCGGTACATAACCCGTTGGTGTATGAGCAAATTGCACGCCCGTTAGCGCTACCATGCCTAAATACACTAGGCCGATAATGCCGCCAAAACGGATCACTTTACGCACTAACCAACCATAGCCATCGGATGCACGGCTAAATAAGCGGTTAAAAGGCATGAACAACCAACCACCGAGTAACTTGTCCATTAGACGGGTTAAACCATCCTTCGGCGCATCATGGCTCTTGAGCAATAATGCGGACAATGCCGGACTCAAAGTGAGTGAGTTAATCGCCGAGATAAAGGTCGAAATAGTGATAGTCAAGGCAAACTGTTTATAGAACTGCCCGGTTAAGCCACTCATAAACGCCGTGGGAATAAACACCGCCGCCAGCACTAAGGTGGTTGCCACAATCGGGCCGGTCACTTCTTTCATCGCCTTTTGCGTTGCCGCAACTGGGCTTAAACCAGCGGCAATATTACGCTCGACGTTTTCGACCACCACAATTGCATCGTCCACCACAATCCCGATGGCGAGCACGAGTCCAAACAGCGACAGTGCGTTAAGTGAGAAGCCGAGCAAATGCATAAAGGCAAAGGTACCAACTAACGATACAGGCACAGCCACCAGCGGAATAATTGAGGCGCGCCACGTTTGCAAGAACAGCACTACCACTAACACCACCAGCAACACGGCTTCAAGCAAGGTTTTCATCACCGCCTCAATCGAGCCGCGCACGAACACGGTTGGGTCATAAACGATTTCGTACGTTAATCCTTCGGGGAATCCTTTAGACAATTCAGCCATTTTGGCGCGCACATCATCGGAAATCTGAATCGCATTTGAACCCGATGCTTGGAACACTGGAATCGCCACTGCATCTTTGTTATCCAGCAGTGAGCGCAGCGCATAGCTTGTCGCACCCAGCTCGATACGAGCCACATCCTTCAAACGATTCACTTCACCGTTTTGACCGACTTTGATGATGATATCTTCAAATTCAGACAGTTCAGTTAAACGGCCTTTCACGTTAATCAAGAGTTGGAAGTCAGCACTACCACTTGGCTGAGCGCCTAAACTGCCCGCTGCCGCCTGTTGGTTTTGCTCACGCACGGCAGCAATAATGTCCGCAGGTGATAAACCCAGAGCAGAAACTTTATTCGGGTCGAGCCAAATACGCAGGCTGTATTCCCCAGCGCCAAACAAGCGTACCGCGCCCACACCTTTAATCCGTGCGAGCTCATCTTTAACGTTCAGCGCCGCATAGTTAGACAAATACAACATGTCATAACGGTTATCCGGTGACAGCAAATGCACCACCATGGTTAAGTCTGGCGATGACTTTTCGGTGACTATGCCTAAGCGTTGCACTTCCTGTGGCAGACGCGGCATAGCGCGATCGACTCGGCTCTGCACTTGGGTTTGCGCCCTGTCCACATCAGTGCCAATGGCAAAGGTGATGGTCAAGGTCATGCGTCCATCGGACGTCGCTTGCGATGACATGTACAACATGTCTTCGACGCCGTTGATTTCCTGCTCCAGCGGCGAAGCCACGGTTTCGGCAATCACTTTAGGATTAGCGCCAGGGTAGTTAGCGGTCACCACGACTGTGGGCGGCACAACCTCAGGGTATTCAGTGATCGGCAGTTGCCAAACGGCAATCGCCCCTGTGATAAAAAACAGCAGTGAGAGTACGGCTGCAAATATCGGTCTTTTAATAAAAAACTGCGATAACATGGTGTTCTATTCCTTAACCGCGGCTAGCCGTTTCGACCGCTTGCGCCGTCAAAGTATCTTGGTTTTTATCGAGCAATAACTGGGCTTGGCGTAATGCTTCAAGCTTGTCGCTATCAACCATTTCAACCATATGCGGATCAATTTGCATCTTAGGCCGCACACGCTGCATACCGTTGACGACAATCTTGTCTTCGGCCTTCAAGCCATTAGTCACAATGCGCAGCCCTTGGACTTTCTCGCCTAAGGTCACGCCGCGATATTCGACTAAACCATCGGCACCGACGACCAACACAAACTTATTGTTCAGATCTGTGCCAACGGCTTTATCGTCAATCAAGATACCTTCATAAGCGCCGCTGCCTGCAGTGCGAAGGCGGGCAAATAAGCCAGGCAATAAGCTATTGTCTTCATTGTCAAAAGAGGCTCTCACACGAATGGTACCGGTCTGCTTATCCATCGCATTATCCACAAAGTCGACCATACCGATATGTTGATAATCACGTTCATTGGCTAAAGCCATGTACACAGGGTTGTCGCCAGCGCGGGGATCGTTACGTTTCTTCTCAGCCGTTAATTTCACGTATTTAAGGTAGGTTTGCTCATCGACATCGAAATAGGCATACATGCTGGCGGTAGAGACTAGACTGGTCAGCACACTCTGCCCTGCGGTGACATAATTGCCCGCAGTGACATTCGCGTAAGACACGCGACCATCAATCGGCGCTTGCACTTGGGTATAAGCTAAATCAAGCTCGGCGCGCATCAGTGCCGCTTTCACCGAAGCCACTGCAGCCGCGGTCTGACGTTTGTTTGACTCACGGGTATCGAGTAACTCGGCAGACACCGCTTTTTGGTCAAACAATTTATGGGCTCGTTCGAAGTCATTTGTGGCCAGTTGCTCAGCAGAGATAGCGCTAGCAAGATCTGCTTTTAACCGGGCCACTTCCACTTCAAATACGCTCGGGTCGATGCGGAATAACACCTCGCCTTTTTTCACTAAGGCGCCTTCTTTAAAATTCACTGAGTCGATATATCCAGATACACGCGGGATAAGGGTGACACTTTCTGGCGCCTGTAAACGGCCGGTAAACTCGTCCCATTCGGTCACTCGCTCATGTAATACTTGGGCGACATCCACCATAGGCGCACTCGGTGCTGGCCCCTGCTGCGCTGTTTGCTCACCACAAGCTGACAGAACGAAAGCGGCCACTGCCGTTAACATCATTATTCGTAAGGGTTTATTGCTCTTCATATTACTATCCTCAAAGTGGCGGGCATGTCACGCTGTTCGAACCACACACATTTAAATACCGACTGGTAAAAAATATTCTGTACTGGACGGTAATATATAGCGTAAAATGACTCTGTCAACAAATTTATGTACCGATTGGTATTAAATTAAAGGCGCGCACTGATCTTTACTTTGCAATGCGCCCTTAGGCGGAAAGCCACTAATTTGATCTTCAAAGCATTTTTTTGAATATTGAGGCGAACGCTGACTGACACGGATTGAATGCTGAACTTAGGTGACACCTTGGATGACTAAGTAGACAAATCCCCTTAGTCGGTCATCAGTCAGCAAGTGTGGCTGGACACGGACTAAACCCATGTCTATCCTAGGGGCAATTGAGAATTGAGGAGCCTAATGATGTCAACCGTCACCCAGACGCCCTGTGTAGGTCGCCCACGTGCCTTCGACACTGACGATGCATTAGCCAAAGCCTTAGAGGTCTTCTGGCGCAAAGGTTTTGAAGGTACATCGTTAACCGATTTGACCCAAGCTATGGGCATTAATAAGCCAAGCCTTTATGCCGCCTTCGGCAATAAAGAACAGTTATTTCTCAAAGCGATAGAATTATATGAACAACGCCCCTGTGCGTTTTTCTATCCCGCGCTGGAGCAAAAAACCGCCTATTTAGTGGTCGAGTCAATGCTGCTCGGGGCCGCGAGCTCCTTGGTGGATAAAAGCCATCCGCAGGGATGTTTGATTGTTCAAGGGGCATTAACCTGCAGTGAAGCAGGGCAAGCGATTAAAGACACTTTGATTAATCGTCGCCGCGACGGTGAAATCGCTCTGTGCGAAAGATTGCAACGCGCCAAAGATGAAGGGGATTTGCCCGCAGATGCCGAGCCGTTACTGCTTGCCCGTTATGTCGGCACAGTATTGCAAGGCATGGCCGTACAAGCGACCAGTGGGATTTGCCCGAATGAATTACGCAAAGTCGCCGAGCTAGTGCTAGCTAACTTTCCGCGCAATGATGAGTCCTGATCCATAAATCCTAATGCACAAATCCTAATGCGCACAAACAATAAACCCCAGTTGAGTTCTCACTTAACTGGGGTTTTATTTATGCTTTGCTTTATTTCTGTCCAACCATTTACTTCTGCACAACCAAGAGTTCTCTAAACAGTTGTCTGAGTCGTTTCAATAATGGCAGGCTGCTTTTATCTTGATGCTGGATCACATCGACGTTTGCATACCAGCCTATCTGCTCAAACTCTATGGGGACCCGAGTCAAGTTGCCCGATAAAACTGAGCTGGATGCCATGTGCTCTGGTAACAGACACCAACCATGGCCCTGTAATGCGAGCTCCAATAACACGTAATAGTTATCGGCATACCAAACATCAGGACTGAACGCCTGCTGAAAACTGCTGGTTTTAGTATTACGTGAGCGGATGAGTAATTGTCGATACAGTCGCAATGCGTCCATGTTCGGTGCAACTGATTTTGCTAAGGGATGCGAACTCGCCACATAAAGATCGAATTTAATCACACCAATACTCTCAAAATCGATACTACTTGGCATAGATAATTCGCTAAAAATCAGTCCTGTAGATGCTCTTCCCGAATGTACCATGTCGATAATATCTATGCTTGAGGCACTGAGAAACTCGAGTTCGATGTTAGGGAAATCACTTTCTAACAACTGAATAATTTCCGATATTCTCTGTATCGGAATGCCTTCATCCATCGCAAGACACACTTCTGAAGATTGACGACTAAAAAGCGATAAGGCGGTATGTTTAAGCCTTCTATGTTGAAGAATCGTCGCTCTTGCGTAGGGCAATAATTTACTGCCTTCAGCCGTTAATACTGGGTAACGACCCGAACGGTCAAATAACTCGACCCCACAGTCAATTTCAAGATTCATCACATGCTGGCTAATCACGGACTGTGCTTTCTTAAGTAGCCTTGCGGCATTCGAAAATGAACCAGATTCTACGGTTTCCATAAAGGCTTCGAGTTGTTCGAGACTAAACATATCGCTTTTACCGATACTATCTAATTATTACTTATCCCTATACTAGATAAAAATATGGCCATAGTCACATTGAATGAATGGGAAATAGCCATGAAAACGACAGAACGTATCTTTAACGCCTTACTCTTTGAAGCAATTGCACTCGCAATTATTATCCCGGTTTCTACCCTTATATCAGGCAAGGGAACCAGTGAACTTGTCATAGTCGGTATCGCTCTGAGTCTTTATACCGTGGTGTGGAACTACTTCTACAACCTAGGATTCGACAGAGTATTTGGGGCAAATCGAGAGCAACGCACTTTAAAAAACCGAATACTGCATACCTTTGGATTTGAAGGGGGACTTATTTTCATTAGCATACCGACCATCGCTTGGTTTTTACAGATAGGCTGGTTGGCAGCCATGGGCTTAGAAGCGGTTTTTTTGATCTTTTTCTTCTTCTACAGCACCCTATTCCATTGGTGCTATGACAAGTATCAGCCCTATAAGACTTGGTTTACTATGCCAGCCACTAAGGTCAAATAGTATTGCTAACATCAACACACATCAGCATCAAACGAACCTCACTAAGCACGTTAGCGGTTCGTTTGATGACAGTTTTGAGGTTTATCGATTTTATTTTATTCTATTTAACAGAATCCTAAGTCAGTTCATTCGTTACCCAGCGCAAAATCTCACTTAAAAGCGGAAAATGGAGGTTGCTGAAATACCCTATAAACTTCACAAAAGTACTAACTATCTGTAATTAATATTCAAATCATTAGTCTAGATACAATTCTTTATGCTATAAAAGCCCATATATTAAGCAGGGAGATGGCAGCAAAATGCGTGTAGGGAACAGAGTGAGGCTCAGGATGCAGCAGGCATTAAATTTGCCCTCAGCATTAATACTTGGCGTCGTTTTATTACTCGCATCTATGGTTTACAACATGGCACTCGCCCAAGAAAGCAATGCTGTGCCCGCAGAATCCCAACCTCAGACGATAACTTTAGCTGCAGAAGACAGTTGGCCGCCCTTTGCCAATCAGTTTGGCCAAGGTATTTCCCACCGTTTAATTCAAGCCGCCTTTAAGCAGTCGCATATTGAAGTAAATAGCTTAGTAGTGCCCTATTCTCGTGCCTTGATGATGGCAGAAAAAGGCGCAGTAGACGGCGTATTTAATGTCACCCGCGAGAACAGCACCGAGCAACGTTTTATCTTTGGCAAAACCCCACTGCTTGTTGCAACCGCATCATTTTATCAAAAGAAACAAAAACCTATATTGGCTGACAACAAATGGGCACTACCCAAAGGCGCGGTTATTGGAGTAATTAAAAGCTATGAATATGGCGATGAGTTTCCCAAATTAGTCAAACAGCAACAGCTCAATATCGTCACCGTCGCTAATCAGCAGCAATTAATTAATTTATTGTTGATTGGACGCATAGATGCCGCCTTAATGTTCGATTTAGTCGCGAAAGAAAACCTGAAAAAAATGGGCGTAGATGATGACGTCATTCCTGTATTTGCTAACCATAGCAGCGATATTTTTTTAGCCTTCTCGAAGGAAAATCCACAGGCGCAAACCTTAGCGACCCAACTCGATGCGGGCTTATCACAGCTAAAAGCCACAGGCCAATACGAAAAATTACTCTTAGTCGCTGACTAATCCCCTATCGCCGCAAGCAAATGAGAAATTACCGCTGCGAGCGAATGATCTCTTGATTCACCCAACATAATAGCTGCTTGATGGCCTTAGACAGGATCTGATTCTGGCGCACAATATAACCCAAACTGGTTGTGGGGAATTGCGGCAAAGGGGTGACTTTAGTGGTCAAATTAGCCTTAGTATAAACCGAAAACTCCGGCACTATCGCCACCCCAAATCCCGCCTCGGCCCAATCGATTTGCGCGTCAACACTGCCCACCTCCATAATTCTGTAATTCGGCAAGTTCAGCGACGGCAGTGCGGGATCGAGCAATTCGCGAGTTCGCGTATCGTGACCCAGTAGAATTAACGTCGGTTGCTCGGCTAAGGGCGTATCCACAGAAGGCGTTGCCTGTTGCCATTGTTGTAAATTGTCCCCGATTGCACACCATTTAATCTGTTGTAGTTCAGTAAAATGCAGTGGCTGACTCTCCTTTTGCGCGATCACAAACCCTAAATCCGCCTCGGCATTGGTCACTAACTCAGAAGCTTGGGATGAGGTAGTATTGAGCAGCGAGAAATCAATCCCAGGGAACTCCGCCTTAAAGAGCTGAAACGGCTGGATCAACAATAACCGCGAGATAATGTCGCTGGCGGCGATGGTCAAGGTACCCTGACTAAGGTCGTTAATCGCATTGAGATCCGCCTGACAGATTTGTAGCTCCATCAAAGTCTTTTGACTCGTCTCCAACAGACGAAACCCTGCCTGCGTTAATCGAAAGGGATTACGATCAATCAACTTGACCCGAGTGCTTTGCTCTAACTGCTTAATATGCAAGCTAACATTGGGCTGCGTCATGTGCAGCGCCGTGGCCGCTTTGCCAAAATGCTTATGTTCAGCCAAAGTCACAAAAGTCTTTAACCAATTTATATCGAGCATAAAACCCCCTATTGCAGAGTATTAGCGTTAATTATCACCAATGATATATGAAATCCTTATTGAGATGATAACCATAATTAATTTCTCTTATTCAAATGACGGGTCTAGCATAGCGTCTTAATCAATGTGGAGATGATGTTATGCCGTCTATCGTGGTTGTGGGTGCAAATTGGGGTGATGAAGGCAAAGGCCGCATCGTAGATTATTTAGCCGCGGATGCCGCTGCCAGTATTCGCTTTCAAGGCGGTAACAACGCCGGACATACCGTAGTCAACGACTATGGCACCTTTAAATTACACCAATTACCGAGTGGCATTTTCAACCCTAACTGCATTGCAGTATTGGGCCCTGGCATGGTGATCAGCCCAGAAAAGCTCAGCGTTGAAATTGCTGAAGTACAAGCAACAGGTGTTGAAGTCAAATTATGCATTTCTGACCGTGCGACCCTGTGCTTACCTTTACATGCATTAGAAGATACCTTAGAAGAACAACGTCTTGGCGATTTAGCCTATGGTTCAACCCGTCAAGGAATTGCACCTGCCTATGGTGATCGCGTGATGAAAAAAGGCATTTTAGTCGGCTGGTTAAACCAACCTGAAGTGCTGCAAGAACGTATTCAATTTATGCTCGACTGGAAAATGCCACAGTTAAAGGCACTTTATCCAAGCTGTGATTTCGAGCAAAGTGCCGCTGAAATGACCGCATGGTTGTTAGAAGTAACTGCGCCATGGCGTCCGTTTATTTGTAATGTGACTGAGCCATTAAAAGCATTACAAAAACAAGATGCGAGTCTACTGTTTGAAGCGCAATTAGGTGCTGGCCGCGACTTAGTCTACGGCGAATATCCTTATACCACCTCATCAAACGTGACTGCGGCTTACGCAGGTATCGGTAGTGGTTTACCTGCCCTGCGCCCAGAGCGCGTGATTGCTGTGGCGAAAGCCTTTAGCTCATCAGTAGGTACTGGCACTTTAGTGACAGCTATGGAAGAGCAAGACGCTTTCCGTGAAAACGCCAATGAATTTGGTGCAACCACAGGCCGTCCACGTGACATGGGTTACTTCGATGCTGTTGCCACCCGTAATGGTGTGGAGCTGCAAGCGGCAACTGAAATTGCCCTGACTAAGATTGATTGCCTGTCAGGCATGAAAGATCTGAAAATCTGCGTAGCCTATGAAGGTGAGCACACTGAGAACCCAATTTGGCCACAAACTGCCGCGTTGAGCCCAGTGTATGAGCAAATGCCAAGCTGGAGCGAAGATATTACCGGTTGTCGCACCTTTGAGAGCCTGCCAGTGGCCGCACAGCACTATGTTGAACGTATTGAAGCCCTAATGGGTGTGCGCGTTAGCATGGTTTCTGTTGGGCCTGAGCGCGATCAAATGATCATTCGCTAATAAACAACGTTTACCCCAAGCCATATTCGCCTCGGTGAATATGGCTTTTTACTTTGATATGGTTTGTCATTAAAGAAGCAGTCAAGACGTTGATAGCGATGACTCGAATACCCCATATTCAAATATCGCCACTAAATGAAATGGCATTACTCTTCAAATACGTATTTATCTATCATACCGACCATACGGCCAATTTCGGGTTTAGTAATAGTGTCATTCGCCCCCAATGCTATTGCCTTTATACGGTTATCCTCGCTCATTAGGGAAGAAAACATCACAATCGGCATGTGTTGATATGCCTTGGATTCTCTTAAGCGTTTAACCAGATGCATGCCATCCATGCGAGGCATTTCAACGTCCGTGATTACAGCACTGACAAAGTCTGAAATAGAAGCATTATCTTGTTCAGCCAGACTCTCAAATTCCATTAGCATTTCAAGCGCATCACCACCATCTTTAGCAGTAATAATGTTATAACCTGCACTGCGGAGCGTATTTTCAATCATTTTGCGAATAAAAGCGGAGTCATCGACAACCAGAATGGTTTTCGCTTCACGTTTTGCCAGCATTTTGTCATTAATCAGCACGCTCCTATCGAGGGTGACATCGTACTTATCCATACTCAACTCGGGATTGATATCGGCAATGATTTTCTCAAAATCCAATATCATAATCAGCATGCCATCACGGCGAACCACGGCAACGACACAATCATTTTCACCCGCTTCTAAAAACTGACTCGGCGATTCAACTTGCTCCCACGACACCCGATGAATGCTGCGAACACTATCGATTAAGAAGCCATTAATCATCTTATTAAAATCAGTGACGATAACGACCTTATGGGTTAAATCCTCCGGTGTCGATATGCCTAGCCAACCGGCAAGATCGACCAAAGGGATCAGCTTTTCTCGCAACGAGAACACCCCCACCATATGCGGCTGAGCATTGGGATAATCAGAGGTTTCTGGCACCCGAATCACTTCCCGCACTTTGGCGACATTGATCCCGTAATGACAGACTTTATGGCCGCCGTTAGGGAGAATCTTATGCAGATGAAACTCAATAATTTCGAGTTCATTTGTGCCACTTTCGGTCAATATTTCTGATTTTTTTATTTCGCTCATATGAAGCTCTCAACCTAGCAAATCAACATAAGAAAGGTATTCCAGCTATCAGTATAGGAAGGGATTAATGAGTTAGGCACGATAGTGCGATTTTACTGCCTGATTAGCGTGATATTTCTTGAATATGAGTTGTTCACAGATTGATCACGGGCTTACTTTTGTTTAAAGAGATAAGCCGCTAAACTAATGCGCCATAATACTCCCTAGAATAACCTTAACCCCATGCCGCAATTTAGCCCGACCTTTTCCTTTCCAGTGCAAATCTACTATGAAGATACTGATTTTTCTGGCGTGGTGTATCACCCCAACTTTTTGAAATACTTCGAGCGTGCCCGTGAGCATGTAATTGGTGCGGAGCGTTTAAGTGCCTTGTGGCAACAAAACCAGCTGGGTTTTGCTGTGTATCGTAGCGATATGCTGTGCCATGAGGGGGTGGAATTTGCCGATATTATCGATGTACGAACTCAGTTTTACTTTGAGAGCAAGTACCGCACTGTGTGGCAGCAGGAGATTTGGCGTCCACAAGGTAAAAAGCCTGCCGTCACCGCCACCATTGAAATGGTATGTATGAATCAAGCTCGCCAATTAGCGCCTATGCCAGCGGAGTTAATCGCCGTTTTAAGCCAAGGTTTTGCCTCAAAGGTGCAAAACTAATACGGGCGATTTGACTAAAGCGATAATGAATATCGTTAGAGCCCCATAGGAATGGGGCGAGCAACGACTCATTAAAGCTGCCCTAACGTTAATTGGTGTCGGATTTACTGGGTCTAACATTACTCAGAGTTGGTTTAATGAATGGCTGATTTAAATGTGATGCAGCTTAGCCCAATTCATTTCAAGTTCGGCGGCACGCATAGGTTTAGCGTAATACATACCTTGTAGGGTATCGACGCCCATAGCGACCAGCCTATCTCTGATCTCAAGGGTTTCGATCCCTTCGACTGTGACTTCATAACCTAATTTTTTAGCAATATTGATGCTGGCTTCGAGGATATATTCCGATGGTTTATCTTGCTCGAGATCCTTTAAAAAGGCTTTATCGATTTTGACTTCATTAACGGGTAGATGCTTCAAATAAGCCAATGAAGAATGACCGGTACCAAAATCATCAATCGCGAGCCTAACCCCTAACGCACGAATTTTATCTAAGGTTTCGACCGCCTTAGTTAAATCCGCCATTAAGGTACTTTCAGTAATTTCAATCATTAAGGATTCGGGTGGAAGTTTGTAATGCGCCAATCTCGCCGCAATTTCTTGGGGCAAGGTTTCACTGTCAAGATCCCGTGTTGATAGGTTGACTGCGACGCACAATTGTATCCCTGCCGCACGCCATTTTGCTTGCTGTGCTAAAACCTGATCGAGTGCCCATTGGCTCACTAAATCAATCATGCCGGCATATTCGGCTAAAGGGATAAACTCACCAGGAGAAATAACCCCAAGTTCGTCGTGTTCCCAGCGCATCAAGGCTTCAACCTGAAAACACCTTCCCGTCGCAATATCCTGTTTCGCTTGATACACCATATAGACTTGATTGCGTTGCAAACCTTTAGGCAAGCTATCGATAATTCTCAGTTCTCTTAACTGTTGAATATCATCATTCTCGGCATAGTAAGCAATCGCGCTACGAGAGTGACGGGCTTTCTTCAGCGCCAAATCGACGCGACGTAACATCTGGCTCGTGTCGGCGTGGTGTTCATGTAAATGCACACAACCGATTTGAAGTTTAACGCTGACAGGCGTGTTCTTAATGCTAAAAGGCACCTGCAAACGGCCTCTTAAATGAATGAGTTGCTCCTCAGTCAACGCTTGCTCGTAATATAGGCAGAACTCATCGCCATTGAGCCGTGCGATTAATCTTGGAGATAAACTTAAGCTGTTTAACCGTTCTGCAAATTGCTTTAGCAAGATATCGCCAAATACAAACCCAAAGAGATCATTTACATAGCGAAATCGATAAATATCAATCAGCACTAGCGTCCCTTGAGTCAGTGGCATCATAGAGGCCAGCGTACGTTTCAGGCCGACTCGGTTTACCAGTCCAGTCAGTTTATCCTTACCCACGCTTGCGGGTAAGGCCTTCAATAACTCATCTAAGGTATGGTACAGAGGCGCAAACTCTTGGGGAACGATGCTAAGGTCTAATGCTTGGCGTTCAATCTTTTGTTTTTCTAGCTGGAGACAAAGCTGTGCTAAGAATTTTTGCTGCGACCGTAGCGACCTATATTTTGCCTGCAATATATACAATGAAAATATCAATAAAATGAGCGAAGCAACGACTAACCCGATTTCGAACATACCTTGGCCTCTGCTTTACCGCGTAAGCTTATTATCAAATGGCACTGCAGTTGAGTGCCTAAGCGCCATTTGAGTTCCATTTAGGCCTAACGATTATTGGTAACTTTCTCTAATTGAATGGAATTTTTCCATAAATTCATCACTGGCTAAATCATCGGTTGTCACGGGTAAACCACGGGCAACAAATACACCAAGACGTTGTTCTAACTCTGTACCTGCCCGTAGCTCACCGGTATAGAAGGCCGCTGCACGGATAAAGTCGAGGTAAGTAACATGATCGGGCAGATAAGGTAAATCGGCCCAGCGCTCTACCACTTCCATCACTTCGGTAGAAAAATCCCAGCTCTTTAACACAGCACGGCCTAATGGTCCCTGCATTTTACGAACGAGCGCGCGCAATTGATCAATGCTGGTAAATAAATGTGGATTAGCCTCGGCTTCCGTCAATACAGGCAAGGCGCCAATGTTATGCACGAGTCCAGCTAAGGTTAAGGTGTCGAAATTTAATCGACTACTTGAATGACGTTTGTTATACATCTGCAACATGGAACAAGCGGCGGCGGTCACATCAATTGAGGTGCGCCATACTTCATCCATCACTTCCCACACCATTTCATTGGTGGAAATGAACAATTGCTCCATTGCCACTGACGTTGCAATGCTTTTAATTTGAATTAACCCAATGCGTGAAACCGCACTATTAATGCTTTCAGCGGGGACGCCTCGGCTGTATAAGGCACTATTGGCCACCTTAATAATACGGGCAGAAATCGCCGCATCTTGGCCGATCACTTCTGCCACTTGTTTAAGGCTAGCATCTGAGCGTCCGACCACTTCTTGCACCCGCATCGCCACTTCAGGCAACGTCGGTAGCACTAAGGCATCATCTTTTAGTTTTTTTAATAAACTGACTAACAGTAGATGTTCGGTAGACATCTTAGCTCCCATCAATCTGTAAACATGAACATTGGATAGTTGGAGTATATCAGCTGGCTGTCATTAGATACGTAGAAAAAGCAACGGACGTTAATAAATTGTATGATTGCGTTATCAATTTTGCCTTAATTATCGGCCGTAATCTTCTACAGTAATCATCATCAGAGCTGAAATGTTCCTCGCTGCTCGCTCACGCTAAACGCCCTATATTCGCAAAATGTGAAGTACCACTAAAGTTAGTGAAGGCAATTTGCATAACCCTACTTTCATTGTGTAAAATCCCGCCCCCGCGCACCGCGCCATTTATTCATCGATTAATTAACCAATTTGAGAGTGATTATGTTTAAACCTGAGTTGCTGTCTCCAGCTGGAACCCTGAAGAACATGCGCTACGCCTTTGCCTATGGCGCAGATGCTGTGTATGCCGGTCAGCCGAGATATAGCCTAAGGGTTCGTAACAATGACTTCAAAATGGAAAACCTTGCCACAGGCATACAAGAAGCCCATGCGTTGGGTAAAAAACTGTATGTTGTGAGCAACATAGCACCCCACAATGCCAAGCTAAAAACCTATATCAAGGACATGGAACCCGTAGTGACGATGAAGCCAGACGCGCTGATCATGTCCGATCCGGGTTTAATCATGATGGTGCGTGAAGCCTTTCCCGATCAGGTAGTGCATTTATCGGTACAAGCCAATGCCATCAACTGGGCCTCGGTCAAGTTTTGGCAAACCCAAGGCATTAAACGTGTGATCCTGTCGCGCGAATTATCCTTAGATGAAATCGAAGAAATTCGTCAACGTTGCCCAGATATAGAACTCGAAGTATTTGTGCATGGCGCCCTGTGTATGGCGTATTCAGGCCGTTGTTTACTCTCGGGTTATATCAATAAACGCGATCCAAACCAAGGCACTTGTACTAATGCTTGTCGCTGGAAATACGACGTGCATGAAGCGCAGCAAAACGATAGCGGCGACATCATTGCTATGCCTAATGCAGTGCAAATCGAAACTCCGACGACGTTAGGTGCAGGTGCACCTACAGATCAAATATTCCTGCTGCAGGAAGCCAATCGTCCTGGCGAATACATGCCAGCCTTTGAAGATGAGCATGGTACTTATATCATGAACTCTAAGGACTTACGTGCGATTCAACACGTTGAGCGCCTAACAAAAATGGGCATAGACTCACTTAAAATTGAAGGCCGCACTAAGTCTTTTTATTATGTTGCCCGCACCGCACAGTTGTATCGCCGCGCGATTGAAGATGCGTCATCGGGTAAAGATTTCGACCGCAGCCTAATGAATCAATTAGAGGGACTCGCCCACCGTGGTTATACCGAAGGCTTTTTGCGTCGTCATGTGCATGATGAATATCAAAATTATGACTATGGCTACTCAGTCAGTGACACCCAACAATTTGTGGGTGAACTGACGGGCAAACGCAACCTGGCGGGATTGGCAGAAATCGAAGTGAAGAACAAGTTTTCCGTTGGCGACAGTGTCGAGCTGATGACGCCGCAGGGTAATATCAGTCTAACGATCGAACAACTCGAGAATCGCAAGTCAGAAGCGGTTGAAGCGGGCTTAGGTTCGGGGCACACTGTGTATCTGCCCGTGCCAAAAGAAGTCGATTTGAGCCACGGTATTTTGCTGCGTAACCTGCCTCAGGGCCAGGACACTCGCAACCCACATGAACTAGGTTAAGGTCATGGCATTACTGATCGACGATAGCTGCATCAACTGCGACATGTGTGAGCCTGAGTGTCCTAATCAGGCGATCACTATGGGCGAGGAGATCTATGAGATCGATCCCGACCGCTGCACCGAATGCGTGGGGCATTACGACAAACCCACTTGCGTGTCTGTCTGCCCTATTGATTGCATCGACCCAGATCCAAACCGCGTCGAGTCCAACGACGAGCTGTTAGTGAAATTTGCCGTGCTAACGCAAAAAGCTTAATCACTTCGCCAGACCGAGTGGTTACCTAACCTCTCGGTCAAATCTACCTCATCCCCGCCTAAAACAATGCAACAGACATGCATATAAACAGTATGCAAAACCATTTAAGCGCATAAATCCGAGCATTCATTCCTGGTTTACTAAAAACACTACTTTAGACTGACTTTGATTTAGTTCTGCCTGTCAAAAAACTAACAGACGATATTTATCCCTTCTTCGCAATTTATAGTTCAAGACATAATGTCGCTTGATAAATCACCATTTTTACAAAAGTTGTTACTTTAATAGACTGAGAGTTATTATTTTGACGCTTATTTGTGCAACTAAAAAAATCATTCCAGTAAAAACTCACTCAGGCCCCAATTGTAAATCAAGTGTTACATTTTAATTTTATGAATGAGCTAAGCCTTAAGCATTAAACTGGGCAGGTTGAAAATACCTTCTACATTGGATTATGTCTCGAAGTCCGTGGAGACATAAAAAGAAAATGGAGTTCAACATGCATAAGAAACATTTAATAGCAGTCGCGGTCGCAACTGGACTTGCTTACTTCCCTGTTAACGCTAATGAATACCAAGCCACTATGGTCAATGTGCCGCAATCTAAAGCCATCAAAGATACTTACATCGTTGTATTCAATACCCCAAGTGTTCTTAATCTCAGTAATAACAATGCGATATCTGAGTTTGCTACTCAGCAGGCCGAGAGTTTAGTGAATCAATATGATGTCAGAGTGATGAGAAGCTTTGGCAGCGCCCTCAATGGCGTATTAGTCAATGCAAGCCCCCAACAGATTAAAGCCTTGCGTAGCGATCCTAAGGTGAAATACATAGAACAAGATCAAGTGATGTCAGTAACGCCCATGATGGAAGCCAATGCAGACCAACCGAGTCCGACCTGGGGCATAGACAGAATCGATCAACGCAACTTGCCATTGGATAGCAACTATCACACGGATTACGATGGCTCAGGTGTGACCGCCTTTGTTATCGATACTGGCGTGCTAAATACCCACAATGAGTTCGGCGGCCGCGCAAGCAGTGGCTATGACTTTATCGATAATGATTACGACGCGACTGACTGTAACGGTCATGGTACCCATGTGGCGGGGACGATTGGCGGCTCAACCTACGGTGTCGCGAAAAACGTCAATGTGGTGGGTGTCAGAGTGCTTAACTGTTCAGGTTCTGGCAGTAACTCTGGCGTGATTGCAGGGATAAACTGGGTGAAAAACAATGCTTCTGGCCCCGCTGTCGCGAACATGAGTTTAGGGGGCGGCGCCTCCCAAGCCACAGATGATGCCGTCAATGCCGCTGTTGCCGCAGGGATCACCTTCGTCGTCGCAGCCGGCAATGACAATAGTAATGCCTGTAACTATTCACCTGCTCGTGCCGCAGATGCCATCACTGTTGGTTCAACCACCAGTAACGATTCCCGCTCGAGTTTTTCTAACTACGGGACTTGTTTAGATATTTATGCGCCCGGTTCGAGCATCACTTCCTCTTGGTATACCTCAAATTCGGCGACCAATACCATTAGTGGCACCTCAATGGCTTCCCCCCATGTGGCAGGCGTAGCAGCATTATACTTAGATGAAAATCCTAACCTCTCACCCGCACAGGTGACGAACTTACTCGCGACGCGCGCCACTTCGGGCAAAGTCACAGATGCTAAGACAGGCTCACCGAATAAGTTACTGTTTTCACTTGCAAGCGATGATGGTGGCTGTGGTAATAATTGCCCCGTTGACGAAACTCCGCTGCAAAATAATCTGGGTATCGCGATCAGTGGAGCCACAGGTTCAGCAACTTATTACTACATTGATGTCCCCGCAAATGCGGCCAGTTTAGGCATCAACCTCGCGGGGGGCTCTGGCGATGCGGATATTTATGTCAGCCAAGGGCAAAAACCGACGACAACCAGCTATCAATGCCGCCCATATCAAAATGGTAACAATGAGAGCTGTAATTTTACCGCGCCTGCGGCGGGTCGTTGGTATGTGATGGTCCAAGGCTATAACAATTATGCTAACGCCCAGCTTACCGCCAGCTATAACCTTAATGGCGGCGGAAATTGTACCGATGCGAACTGCTTAACCAATGGCGTACCTGTCACGAATTTGAGCGGAGCAACGGCAACTGAAGCCCTGTATAAAATCGTCGTCCCTGCCAATAGCCAGCTGAATATTGCCACCAGTGGCGGCACTGGCGACGTGGATCTGTATGTCAAAGCAGGGACTATCCCAACGACCACCAGCTATGATTGTCGCCCCTATAAAAATGGTAACAATGAAAGCTGTTCGATTACCGTGACTCAAGCGGGAACTTACCATGTGATGTTACGTGGTTATGCTAATTACTCGGGCGTTCAACTGAGTGCAAGCTACTAGCGAGTGAATCGGTTCAGTGAGTTTTGAATCAAACTCAAGCCCACTAAGGTAACAACTGAGTGGGCTTTTTAGTGGTTTATTCAGAAGGCTATCTCGCCAAGTAGCATTAATAGCTTGATTAATAACTTGGAGACTTAGCGAGAATAACCGTTGGTTTTGCTTCGAGTTGCAAACGCTCGATCACAGCGGCGAGCTTTTCAACGCTAAGGCGAATTGGGGTCGGCATACTGGCAAATTCGATGCTGAGCAGCAGGTTTTTCACTTCGAGCCCTAATTCTGTATCGCCTTCAATACTCAACTTACGCTGGAAGAATAGCGTATCAGGATCTTCCTTTGCTGCTGCCACTAACACCAGTTCAGCCGAGTTGGCACTAAAGCTCACCTGCGCATCGGTTAACTCTCTGACTTGCCACTTGCCATTAAAACTCACCTCAAAGGCCAGATTTAAATCATCCACTCGGATCGCAACCCATTTATCACTCAAAAATCCGAGTTCATCGTCTGCTGCTTGCTCAGCGAGTAACAGCCCAAGTAATTGGGTGATCACTTTCGCTTTGAGGCTAAAGGGCATTTTAGCAAGGGGAAAGCCAATGGCTTT
The DNA here is from genome assembly GCF_031932075.1 of Shewanella sp. SP1S2-4. NCBI lineage: Bacteria > Pseudomonadati > Pseudomonadota > Gammaproteobacteria > Alteromonadales > Shewanellaceae > Shewanella > Shewanella sp. SP1S2-4. The sequence continues at coordinate 5,508 of NZ_JAUOET010000024.1, read as the reverse complement.
TGGAGTGAATTCTAAAAGTTGCTGAGCGATTTTTGCGGAAAAAACAGCGGACATGGCGTAAACCCTACAAGAATAAAACATATATATCCCAGTTTATCGGGATTTTATGATCTTAAACCTGTTTTAAATCAATTCATCGCCATTCAATCTTACCTACACTCAGCGGCTATCATTTTATCGGGAGCATCACTATGGAGCTGTTGTGTCCAGCAGGAAATCTGGCCTCGCTAAAGTCGGCATTACATGCCGGAGCCGACGCTGTGTATCTAGGACTAAAAGACGACACCAACGCGCGCTCGTTTGCAGGATTAAACTTTACCCCCGCAAAGTTGCAAGAAGCCACTGAGCTGACGCAAAAGCACGGCAAGAAAATTTTTTTGACCTTAAATACCTTTCCAAAACCCGGTGAAGAGCACCGCTGGTATCAGGCCATCGATCTCGCCGCTAAGCTGGGAATAGATGCGTTGATTGTCGCCGATCTTTCTTTGCTCAATTATGCCCATCAACATTACCCACACTTGCCGCTGCATTTGTCGGTACAGGCCAGTGCGACCAATCTGGGCGCGCTCAGCTTTTATAAAGAAACTTTTAACATCGCCCGAGTCGTGTTGCCGCGGGTATTATCGATGAAACAAGTGCGTGACCTTGCCAAGGTCAGCCCAGTGGATTTAGAAGTGTTCGCCTTCGGCAGTCTATGCATCATGGCAGAAGGCCGTTGCCAGCTGTCGTCCTATGTGACGGGTCAATCGCCCAACACCGGCGGCTCTTGTTCACCAGCAAAACACGTGCGCTGGCAGGAAGAAGGACAGAACCGATTAACGCTGCTCAACGATGTGTTGATTGATAAGTCGGCCCTTGATGAACAGATGGGTTATCCCGTGGTATGTAAAGGCCGTTACATCACGGAAGATCAAGATTCGCCGCAGTATTTACTCGAATCACCGACCAGTTTAAATACTTTAAGCCTACTGCCCGAACTCGCCAAGGCAGGCATAGTGTCGTTGAAAATCGAAGGCCGCCAACGCAGCCCAGCCTATGTTGAGCAAGTCACGAGAGTTTGGCGTCAAGCCATAGACACCTATCTGGATAACCCAGAACTGTACTCAACAAGCCAAAACCAACCCCATTGGGAACAAGCCCTTGCAAAAGTTTCCGAGGGTCAAATCACTACACTTGGCGCCTACGAGCGTGATTGGCAATAAAAGGTTAATGAACAGAGCGCCAGATTAACAAAGGACAAGTTATGCATATTTCCCTAGGCCCGCTGTTGTATTGCTGGCAAAAACAACAGGTCACTGATTTTTATCAGCAAGTCGCCGCCAGTCAAATCCCCTTAGTGTATTTAGGTGAGGCCGTCTGCAGTCGCAGGCGCGAACTTAAATGGGGAGATTATCTAGAGCTGGCGCAAATGCTCAAGCAGGCCGGTAAAAAAGTCGTGATTTCAACGCTGGCATTAATCGAAGCGCCATCGGAATACACTGAGCTAAAACGCCAAGTCGATAACGGCGAATTTATGGTCGAAGCGAACGATATGGCAGCTGTCTATCTCGCCAACGAGCACAAGCTGCCCTTTGTCTGCGGCGCGAGTATCAATAACTACAATCGCGCCAGTTTAGACATTTTGCAGCGATTTGGGATGCAAAGGTTTGTGATGCCAGTGGAACTCTCAAAGGCTTGGCTTAGCCAAGTGATCCAACAAAAGCCGTCATTTGAAGTGGAAGTGCTCGGCCACGGCTATTTACCCCTCGCCCATTCGGCGCGCTGCTTTACCGCTAGGCACAAACAGCTCACCAAAGATCATTGTGAAACAGTGTGCCGTGAATACAGCAAAGGGCTACTCGCGCAAACCCAAGAGCTGCAGCCTTTGCTCAGGCTCAATGGGATCCAAACTCAATCCGCCAGTTGTTTAGATTTACGCAGTGAAATAACGACAATGGCAAAGATGGGGATCGATGTGTTTCGGGTATCACCCAGTAGTTTTGACTGCATCACCACAGCCAATGCCTTGGTCGATGCAATTAACACGCCTGAAAATGCTCAACATTTTGCGATTAGCAGCGATGTGAACCTAGAGACAACCCAGTGTAACGGCTATTGGTTTGGAGAAGCAGGCCTTGCTGTGCATGCCAATCCCTAGCACGACTCAGAGCCTTAGCCAGAGTCTGAGTCAGAAGATGAGACTGAGCTAGAAACTGAGCTTGGGCCTAAACATGAGCCAGAGCTTAATCTAAGTGAGAATCGGAGCGGGAAACATAATCTAGATTTAAGCCAACGTCGACGTTAACTTAAGGAATGAATTTAACCAGTACTATTTCGATCTTGGCTGGTTCGCTCTTGGTTGGAGTGTAACTGACTGAAAAACAGCACAGTGGTCCAGCACAATAGACTGCCCAGCCCTATCCATTCCAGTAGGGCTGGCCACCACAAACTAGGACGCGGTAGCTGCAATACCATCTCCTGATAAAACGGCCTATCCCCTTCGGTCAAACCTAAATCCAATTGCGGCGCATACAGAAACGTCATCATGCTGCACAGCACAATGAGGGCTAACAACCCAGTCCAGCGACCAAAATGAGACTTGCCGAAAAAAACTAAAGCTAAGTAGAAAATCGCACTTAAGCTTCCCAGATAGAAAAACCATTTCAGCCCTAAAACGTGCAAGTGATACACGTTCACCGGAAATAATCCCACGCTCGCTAAAGCTAAAAAAGTGCATGCCAGACTGATAAAGAAGGGATATCCCCAAAAAGATGTCACCTGTTGTAACGAAGACAAACAATAAAAGACGAGACTTAAGCTGCCAAAAAACAATCCCCCGTTGAGGATCACAGCAAAAGACGAATGGCCATAAGTCCCCAATTCGCTTAGGGTATGATTTAAAAAATTAAAGCGATGGGATTCGGCGTCGTCAAATCCTAAAACAGTCATCACAATACCGATTAAAAGCCCAAAGATCCCCAGAAAACCAAACTTAATGGCCAGTGTCGAGCCGCCTTTAATCTTAACCTTCTCTACTTTTGCAGTCATGAATACTTGAGTTGGATAGGAATGATACTAACTTACATGGAAATGAGAAGATTTAAAGCGGCGGGTATCCGCTTTATGAATAATATTTTTACTTTCATCGTTATTAGCGACTTTTTAGTCAACCTCCAAAACATCAAGATGCTGAGGAAGATCACTATTATCTCTAAGCAGATTTAACTACCTGTCGCATAAAAATGTACCGAGCAGCAAAATACACTGAACATAAGCGTGGCATTCTTAAACAGTGCTTACCCACGCTATATAGAAAGTGTTATCTGGACAGTCCGCTTAAATCGCACAAAAAACCAACCAAGAGGGCTGTAAGGCTAAAGTTGCTGATGTTTTTTTGTGCAAAAATAACATTTCAATCGTTTTAACTACATCATCATACAAGCGATTAACCCCTCAGAAACAACAATCCATAACACCATGTTTGTAATAATTTTTTATGTGAAACCATCCAGAAGTATCGACCTAATATCACCGACAACTTAAGTAAAATAACTATGCTGTTTTGCTGCTTATATCAAACTAACTAGCGAATCGTTTTACATAGACAAGCTAAGCGAGTAATCTTCCCCATTCTCGTTTTTGAGTTGAATTTAAATGCACCTTAATTAGCGTCAACAGCGCGTTATGTGCGGCTATTAATTCAAATTTACCATGTACGACTCGTACTTTAAGGTGTACAAAATTGACTACTGAAAATAAAAATCGAAACATTAAGACGATACTCACCTTTATCGTCCCTTCGCTGATCGGTCTGTTGTTATTTATGACCCCTATCAGCTACAACGATGCGATCACTATTCCAATCGCGATTATCTCTAAAGCACTGCAAGGCGCATTGAGCGGCGTGTTAACCCTCATAGTGATGATGATTATCGTGGCTACGGCGCTGGCCTCTTCGCTGTCAAAAGCATTTAAGCCTAAGTTTGTGGCCCAGAATCACTTCCTTAATGCCTTATTAAATGTCAGTCCTTTATGGTTGATCACGCGGATCGTAGGTGCGGTGTTTGTTGTGCTGACCTATTTAGGCTTAGGCCCAGAGGCCATTAACTCCTCAAGCACAGGTGCATTAGTCTTAAACGACTTACTGCCCGTGTTGTTCTCCGTCTTTATCTTTGCGGGTATGTTGTTGCCGCTGCTGCTGAACTTCGGTCTACTCGAACTCTTTGGCACACTGCTAACCAAAATCATGCGCCCCGTGTTCAATCTACCGGGTCGCAGTGCAATTGATTGTATGGCCTCATGGTTAGGTGATGGCAGTGTGGGTATTTTGCTGACCAGCAAACAATACGAAGCACGTTTTTATACCCAAAGAGAAGCGGCGGTTATCGGCACCACATTCTCGGCAGTATCGATTACCTTCAGCCTAGTGGTGATCTCACAGGTTAAGTTAGAGCACATGTTTGTGCCCTTCTATTTGACTGTGTGTCTCGCTGGTTTTGCGGCGGCTGTGATTGTGCCTAAGTTGCCACCGCTATCGTGGAAGAAAGACAACTACATAGACGATACTCCACGCATGCCAGATGATGAGCTGATCCCCGCGGGTCACAACGCTTTCTCTTGGGGTTTTGATAAAGCCTTAGAAAAAGCCGCCAGTGCCGGTGGCATCAAAGCCGTTTTGAATGAAGGCGTTAAAAACGTTGTCGATATGGTGTTTGGCATTATCCCTGTGGTAATGGCAATTGGTACGCTGGCGCTGATTATTGCCGAGCACACGCCTATCTTTAACTATCTGGGTATGCCGTTTATTCCATTACTCGAATTGCTGCATATTCCAGAAGCCACTGAAGCCTCTAAAACGATTGTGGTGGGTTTTGCGGATATGTTTATTCCGTCCATTCTGGCGAGCTCAATTGAATCGGATATGACTCGCTTTGTAATTGCTGCCTTGTCTGTGACTCAGTTGATCTACATGAGTGAAGTGGGCGCATTGCTTATCGGCAGTAAAATCCCCGTGAACTTTGTTGAGCTCTTCGTGGTGTTTATTCTACGTACCTTAGTGACTCTGCCAGTTATCGCAGGTGTGGCGCATTTACTGTTCTAAAAGCTAACGGCAACAATAGCTCAGCTAAAAGGGGAGTCAGGTTAACTGACTCCCCTTTTTTGTAGTAACTCATACACGAACTGACCGTTTTGATTATATCGTATGACTTAATCGTACAACCTCCACTCGACACCACACAACTCACTTTTGGACAGAAGTACTTTAAGAATTTCTGGATAGCACTGCTGAAGGATCAAACTTGGTCATTTAATTCTTTAAGTGCTGGCTTATGATGAGCCATGGCATTCGCTCACCGACACGCAGCAAGTCCGTATATGGACACCTCGAATAGATCAACCACTTTTTGAGTAACAGAAAGTAATACTGCGTACGTATATCCGACCTGTTTGTGAGAATCTTTGTTCTCTGGCCTTAATGAGAACCGCGCCTTTGCTGCTTATCGTCCTTTCGGAGTCATATGCTCCTTG
>NZ_JAUOET010000023.1:0-72880 GCF_031932075.1 Shewanella sp. SP1S2-4 | reverse complement strand
CGTGATATTGCTCGGCAGCATATAAGGTATTTTCCAATAGACTCGCAATTGTCATCGGGCCAACACCGCCTGGGACTGGAGTGATAAAACTGGCATTTTGCGCGGCGACTTCATATTGCACATCGCCGACTAAGGTGCCGTTATCTAAACGGTTAATACCCACATCTATTACAATCGCGCCGGGCTTGATCCACTCACCAGGAATGAAGCCGGGTTTACCGACAGCGACAACAACGAGATCCGCGAGACGGATTTTTTGCTCAAGATTCTTCGTGAAGCGGTGGCAAGTGGTCGTAGTGCAACCCGCCAACAGTAATTCTAACGTCATAGGGCGGCCGACAATATTAGACGCACCAACCACGACAGCATCTAAACCATAGGTATCAACGCCGGTAGATTTGATGAGTGTCATTATGCCCATCGGCGTGCAAGAGCGCAGCACCGGAATACGCTGCGCTAAACGGCCAACGTTATACGGGTGAAATCCATCGACATCTTTATCTGGGCGAATACGTTCGATGACTTTTGAATCTTCGATATGGGCAGGTAATGGCAGTTGTACTAAAATGCCATCGATGGTCGGATCATCATTCAGACTATCAATAAGGCTCAGCAACTCATCTTCACTGCAACTTGTTTCTAAATCGTATGAACGAGAAATAAATCCAACTTCTTCACAGGCCTTACGTTTGCTTCCAACATAAACCTGTGATGCCGGATCGGCTCCCACTAATACTACGGCTAAACCCGGAATGCGCTGTCCAGCCTCTTTGCGGGCGGTGACTTTTTCGCTGAGCTTAGTGCGGATGGATTGAGCAATCGCCTTGCCGTCGATTATTTGGGCTGTCATGGGTGTAGGATATCCTTTATATGGGCGATGGTTAAAACAGTAGTTAACACAGAGATTGGCAATCGCGGCTATTTTAACAGGGCACAGCTACTGTGTCATGGTTAAAGCCGTCGCCAAATGGATAAAAAAAACCGGATTAGCCTGATAATTCAGCACCTAGAGTCAATCAATAAAAAAATCGTTGACGGTTGTAAAGTGAGGGGATAAGATGCGCTCCGTTCTCAGGCAGATGTGTTCATCTAGCACTGAAAATGTTATGTAAGACCTTCGGTGATTAACGCAGTCCAATAACGTATCCAGATTTTGGGTAAGAACGGACCAGAGGAAACACTCTGAGTTGATACCAAAAAAATGTAAGACATTAGGTGATTAGCGCAGTCCGGTAGTGCATCCAGATGTTGGATGATAGCGGACCAGAGGGAACCCTCTGAGCTGATGCCAAGTAAAATGTAAGACTTTCGGTGATTAGCGCAGTCCGGTAGCGCATCTGGTTTGGGACCAGAGGGTCAGAGGTTCGAATCCTCTATCACCGACCACTTTATTATCGTTTGCTTCAATGAATTTAAATATGATTTGAACTCAAATAAGCTAATGGTAGGGTAAGCTAAGTGCTTCCCCCAAATCGGTTAGGATACAGAAAATTCTGTAAACCATGCGCCCGTAGCTCAGTTGGATAGAGCACCCGCCTTCTAAGCGGGTGGTCGCAGGTTCGAATCCTGCCGGGCGTACCAGTTTCAGTGGTGATTGTAGCTCAGTTGGTAGAGTCCCGGATTGTGATTCCGGTTGTCGTGGGTTCGAGCCCCATCAGTCACCCCATTTTTTAGTACTTTGAGTACGAATTAAAAAAAGCGACCTTGTGTCGCTTTTTTTATACCTCAGATTCGGCTGTTGAGGCTCGACTCTGCAGAAAACGGTGGCTATAATGTCGCGTCTTGATAGATATCAACTATGAGCGACCTGTGCCTAAAGCCAGTTGTGGTGGGCATTGTAGTCAAATTTAATGATCAAGAAACGAATACCTGAATAGTTGATGAATCGGCTATTACAAAGGACGTTAGACAAATTTCGAGGTAAAACAATGCAAGTTTCTGTTGAAGCAACCCAAGGCCTAGAGCGTCGCCTGACCATTTCTGTTCCTGCTGAACAAATTGAAAAGCTGGTTAAAGACAGTTTACAACGTGAAGCTAAGCGTGCTCGTATCCCAGGTTTCCGTCCTGGTAAAGTGCCTATTACTGTGATTAACAAACGTTACGGCGCAGCGATTCGTCAAGACATCATGGGTGAAGTGATGCAACGTAACTTCATCGAAGCAATTATTGCTGAGAAGTTAAACCCAGCGGGTGCACCGACTTTTGTTCCTGGTTCAACTGATGGCGAAAAGTTCGAATTTATCGCTACCTTTGAAATCTATCCAGAAGTTGAGCTGAAAGGCTTAGATGCAATCGAAGTAGAACAGCCAAAAGCTGAAGTGACTGACGCTGACGTTGACACTATGATTGAAACCCTACGTAAACAACACGCGACTTTCGCTGCTGTTGAACGTGAAGCTGCCGATGGCGACAAAGTGAAAATGAACTTTGTTGGCTCAGTTGACGGTGAAGAATTTGAAGGCGGCAAAGCTGACGATTTCGAACTGCAATTAGGCAGCGGCCGTATGATCCCTGGTTTTGAAGCGGGTATTTTAGGTCACAAAGCGGGTGAAGAATTTGTTATCGACGTGAACTTCCCAGAAGAATATCACGCTGAAAACCTGAAAGGTAAAGCCGCTAAGTTCGCGATTACGCTGACTGAAGTTCAAGCAGCTAACCTGCCAGAAGTAAACGATGAGTTTGCTGCTCTGTTCGGTATCAGCGAAGGTGGCTTAGAAGCCCTTAAAGCTGAAATCCGTAAAAATATGAACCGTGAACTTGAGCAAGCGTTAAAAGCTAACGTGAAAGAGCAAGTGATCAACGGTCTGTTAGCGAACAACGACATCACTTTGCCAAAAGCACTGATCGATGGCGAAGTTAACGTACTGCGTCAACAAGCAATGCAACGTTTTGGCAATCAAACGGCCAACATGCCTGAACTGCCAGCTGAATTGTTCACTGAACAAGCTGCACGTCGCGTTAAAATCGGTCTGTTATTAGGCGAAGTCATCAAGACTAACGAACTGAAAGCAGAAGACGAACGCGTACAAGGCTTGATCGCTTCTATGGCTTCTGCCTACGAAGATCCAAGTGAAGTTGTTGCTTATTACAACAGCAACAAAGAGCTGATGCAAAACATGCGCAACGTTGCTTTAGAAGAGCAAGCAGTTGAAGCACTGTTGAAATCTGCCAAAGTGACCGAAAAAGAAGTCGCTTTTGAAGAATTTATGAACAAGGCTACTGGTCGCGCATAAGCTAAGCTTGACTTGATTAGCTGTTCGCCATTTATAATGGCTCGTATGAGGCTCCTCATGCGAGCCATTTTTATTTAGGGAAGTGAATAATGCATAATGCGTCAGACATACAAAGTGCTTTAGTGCCTATGGTGATCGAACAGACTGCTAAGGGTGAACGCTCATACGATATTTATTCTCGTTTGTTGAAAGAGCGGATTATCTTTTTGGTAGGTCAAGTTGAAGAACACATGGCAAACCTTATCGTGGCGCAACTATTATTCTTAGAATCAGAAAGCCCAGATAAAGATATCTTTTTATACATTAACTCTCCAGGTGGCTCAGTCACCGCAGGCATGGCGATTTATGATACCATGCAGTTTATCAAACCGAATGTTAGCACTGTCTGTATCGGCCAAGCGGCCAGCATGGGCGCTTTCTTATTAGCCGGTGGTGAGAAGGGCAAGCGTCACTGTTTACCAAACTCTCGCGTGATGATCCATCAACCACTGGGTGGTTTCCAAGGTCAAGCTTCTGACATCGCTATCCATGCCAAAGAAATCTTAGGCATTAAGAATAAGCTTAACCAAATGTTAGCCGAGCACACTGGCCAACCGCTCGAAGTGGTTGAACGCGATACCGATCGTGACAACTTTATGAGCGCGACTCAAGCCGTCGAATATGGCTTAGTTGACTCTGTGATGACGAAACGCGGCTGATTTTTGCTTTTGACTGAGCTATGCTCTGTAAAGGTTAAGCAAATTTAAGACAGGCAGTAGAGCAGACTGCAAATGAGGTAATTAATGGGCGACAACAAAAATAATGGTGACAGCGGTAAATTGCTGTACTGCTCTTTTTGCGGAAAGAGCCAGCATGAAGTCAGAAAACTCATTGCTGGCCCATCAGTGTATGTATGCGACGAATGTGTTGAGTTATGTAACGACATCATTCGTGAAGAGATTAAAGAAATCTCTCCAAAGCGCGATAGCGATAAGTTACCGACACCACATGAGTTGCGTGCACATTTAGACGATTATGTGATTGGCCAAGACAGAGCGAAAAAAGTGCTGTCTGTGGCAGTGTATAACCACTATAAGCGTTTAAAGAATGCATCGCCTAAAGATGGTATCGAGCTGGGTAAGAGTAACATTTTGCTTATCGGTCCAACGGGTAGCGGTAAGACGCTGTTGGCTGAAACCCTTGCGCGTTCACTCAATGTACCTTTCACTATGGCCGATGCCACGACACTGACTGAAGCGGGTTATGTGGGTGAAGACGTTGAAAACATCATTCAAAAGTTGCTGCAAAAGTGCGACTACGATGTAGAGAAAGCGCAGCGTGGTATCGTTTATATCGATGAAATTGATAAAATTAGCCGTAAGTCAGACAATCCATCGATCACCCGTGACGTATCGGGTGAGGGCGTGCAGCAAGCGCTGCTTAAGCTGATTGAAGGTACTGTTGCCGCGGTTCCACCACAAGGTGGCCGTAAGCATCCACAGCAAGAATTCTTACAAGTCGATACTTCTAAGATCCTGTTTATCTGTGGCGGTGCGTTTGCAGGGCTTGAGAAAGTGATTGAGCAACGTGCACACGTTGGTTCGGGTATTGGTTTCGGTGCTCAGGTAAAAGGCGAAAAAGAAAAGGCGACGATTTCTGAAACCTTAACTCAAGTTGAACCTGGCGATTTGGTCAAATATGGCTTAATTCCTGAGTTTATCGGCCGTCTGCCTGTGGTTGCGACTCTGACTGAGCTGGATGAAGAAGCCCTAGTGCAAATTTTATCTCAACCTAAGAATGCCCTGACTAAACAGTACAGCGCGTTATTTGAGATGGAAGGCGTCGAGCTTGAGTTCCGTGAAGATGCACTCAAAGCGATAGCACACAAGGCGATGTCACGTAAGACTGGTGCCCGTGGTTTACGCTCAATCGTTGAAAGTATTCTACTGGATACTATGTACGATATTCCTTCAGTCGATGGTGTTGTGAAGGCCGTTGTCGATGAATCAGTCGTGAAAGGTGAATCTGCACCTATCCTGATTTATGAGCACAATGAAGCCCAAGCAGCCTCTGGCGAGCAATAATTGTACTGATTGCTAATAAACTGAAAAACAAGGAGTCCAATGGACTCCTTTTTTCGTATTAGCCATTGAAACTCAATAAAGCGTCCCAATATACTCCAGTATTAATCCATTTCACCAAAACGGAATCGAACTATGACCCAAGAGCGTGAAGCGCATATCGAACTCCCCGTGCTGCCACTGCGAGATGTGGTGGTCTATCCCCATATGGTAATTCCGTTATTTGTCGGACGAGAAAAATCTATTCGATGTCTCGAAACCGCAATGGCGCAGGATAAGCAAATTATTTTAGTGGCGCAGCGTGATGCCGAACTCGATGAACCATCAAAAGATGACATCTTCGAAGTGGGTACGGTTGCCTCTATTTTACAGTTACTTAAGCTGCCAGACGGCACAGTCAAAGTGTTGGTAGAAGGCGGTCGTCGCGCCCGTATTACCCGTTACACCCAAGAAACAGAATTCTTTGTGGCTAAGGCTGAGTATCTGGAATCAGAACCGCTGGAAGACAAAGAAGAAGAAGTGTTAGTGCGCAGTGCGATTGGTCAGTTTGAAGGTTATATCAAGCTGAACAAAAAGATCCCGCCAGAAGTCTTGACCTCTTTATCGGGTATCGATGAAGCGGCGCGTCTGGCAGATACTATGGCTGCACACATGCCACTTAAGCTTGAAGATAAGCAATCTGTGCTTGAGATGATCAACGTTGGCGAGCGTCTGGAATATTTAATGGCGATGATGGAATCGGAGATCGACCTATTGCAGGTTGAGAAACGTATCCGTACCCGCGTTAAAAAACAGATGGAAAAAAGTCAGCGTGAGTACTATCTGAACGAACAGATGAAAGCCATCCAGAAAGAACTGGGTGACTTAGACGAAGGCCATGACGAGTTTGAAGCCTTAAATCGTAAGATTGAAGAGGCTAATATGCCCGCCGAGGCGAAAGAAAAAGCCCTGGCAGAGCTTAACAAGCTACGTATGATGTCGCCAATGTCGGCAGAAGCCACAGTTGTGCGCAGCTATGTGGATTGGATGACGTCAGTGCCTTGGAGCCAACGCTCTAAAATCAAACGTGATTTAGCAAAAGCCCAAGAAGTGCTCGATACCGATCATTTCGGTCTGGAAAAAGTTAAAGAACGTATCTTGGAATATTTGGCAGTCCAAAGCCGAGTGCGTCAGCTTAAAGGGCCAATCCTGTGTCTCGTTGGACCTCCAGGTGTGGGTAAAACTTCCTTGGGTCAATCGATCGCTAAGGCGACCGGACGTAAGTATGTGCGTGTTGCTTTAGGCGGCGTGCGTGATGAAGCGGAAATCCGTGGTCATCGCCGTACTTATATTGGTTCTATGCCAGGTAAAGTCATTCAAAAAATGGCTAAAGTGGGCGTGAAAAACCCATTATTCTTGCTCGATGAAATCGACAAGATGAGTTCAGACATGCGCGGCGATCCGGCTTCTGCTTTATTAGAAGTGTTAGATCCTGAGCAAAATGCGACCTTTAACGATCATTACCTCGAAGTCGATTACGACTTATCCGATGTGATGTTTGTGGCAACGTCTAACTCTATGGACATTCCTGGGCCACTACTTGACCGTATGGAAGTGATCCGTTTGTCGGGTTACACCGAAGACGAGAAGCTGAATATTGCTAAGCAACATTTGCTGAATAAGCAAATTGAGCGCAACGGCTTAAAAGCGGCTGAAATTAAAGTCGAGGATAGCGCTATCGTTGGCATTATCCGCTATTACACCCGTGAAGCGGGCGTGCGTTCACTTGAGCGTGAATTGTCTAAGATTTGCCGTAAAGTCGTGAAAATGATTTTACTCGATAAATCAGTTAAATCTGTCACTGTGAATCAAGAGAACCTTAAGTCATTCCTTGGCGTGCAGCGCTTCGATTACGGTAAAGCTGAGTCGAAGAACCAAATCGGTCAAGTGACAGGCTTAGCGTGGACACAAGTAGGTGGTGATCTGCTAACGATTGAAGCAACGTCAGTGCCTGGTAAAGGTAAATTAACTTATACCGGTTCCCTTGGCGACGTGATGCAAGAGTCGATTCAAGCGGCTATGACAGTTGTTCGCGCCCGTGCGGAACAATTAGGCATCAATGCGGATTTCTACGAGAAGCGTGATATCCATGTGCATGTGCCAGAAGGTGCAACGCCAAAAGATGGTCCATCAGCCGGTGCGGCTATGTGTACCGCTTTAGTATCAAGCTTAACGGGTAACCCAGTGCGTAGCGACGTGGCCATGACAGGTGAAATAACCTTACGTGGTGAAGTGTTACCTATCGGTGGTTTAAAAGAAAAACTGCTGGCAGCACACCGCGGCGGCATAAAATTAGTGCTTATTCCAAAAGAAAACGAGCGTGATCTGGAAGAAATTCCTGCCAATGTGATTGCCGATTTAGAAATTCGTCCCGTGCGTTGGGTCGATGAAGTGTTAAAACTGGCCCTAGAAAGACCGGTTGAAGGCTTCGAAGTGGTTAAAAACTTGGCATAACGCAAGAAATTGCGCTATCACGTTAAAAAAAATGAAAAAAGGGGCTTAACAAAGCGTAGACCTGTGGTAGCCTAGGTCTGTGGAGAGCCAGCTGCTCCAAGCCCTTGGCGCAACTGGCTTTGAGCTGTATCCAGTTTTATTTCTTTGGTTTTCGAACTCAGCTTGAACTTTGAATTCAAGCTTGTTATAAAAGCCTCCGCAGACCGCTCTAGAGACGGATTTGGTTGCGGCGCAAAAAATTACATTCAAGGGGATGACATGAACAAATCTGAACTAATCGAGAAAATCGCATCTGGTGCTGACATTTCTAAAGCCGCTGCCGGCCGTGCACTGGATTCTTTTATCGCTGCTGTGACCGAAGGTCTGAAAGAAGGTGATAAAATTTCTCTTGTTGGTTTTGGTACTTTTGAAGTGCGTGAACGCGCTGAGCGTACTGGTCGCAACCCACAAACGGGTGAAGAAATCAAAATCGCAGCAGCTAAAATTCCAGCATTCAAAGCTGGTAAAGCACTGAAAGACGCTGTTAATTAATCATTAATATCGTAGCCTTTGTAAGGCATTCGTAATGACAAGCACTGTTTATCAGTGCTTTTTACGAATTGAAAGTAATGGAATATGAAGCTTAATTTCTACCATTACTCGGGGTTTTAGAATTTACCAGTGGTAGCGTCTGAATATTCCCCATAAATTACAGAAAGGCGCATCTCAAACTGATGCGCCTTTTTATTTTGTTAATCGCAACAAGCGAGAAATCTGATGTTAGAAAAGATCCGCGATGGTTCGCAAGGCGTGATTGCTAAAGGCATTCTCGTACTTGTGATTTTATCTTTTGCATTTGCAGGAGTCAGCAGTTACTTAGGTTCTACAACTGATGTGCCAGCAGCAGAAGTGAACGGTGACATAATCACTAAAGCCGAGCTTGAGCAGGCTTACCAAAGCGAGCGCTCTCGTATGGAGCAACAGCTAGGTGAGATGTTTGCTGCGTTATCTGCTGACGAAAAATATCTACAAAGCATTAAGCAGAGCGTATTAGAGCGCTTAGTCGCTGACAAACTGATAGATCAAGCTGCTAAGGCTATGGGTTTGCGAGTATCTGACGAACAGATTATTGCTGCCGTGAAAACTGAACCCGCATTCCAAACCGATGGCAAATTTGATAACGACCGTTATCAAGCGATTCTACGTCAGTTAGGTTATCAACCACAGGCGTTCAGAGACATGATGCGCGTCGATATGACCCGTCGTCAGTTAACGGCAGCGCTAGTTGGTACTGAATTTGTGTTAGCTGGCGAAGCTAAGCAGTTAGCTGAGTTACAAGGCCAAACTCGCGATGTGCGTTATTTAGTCGTTGATTCTGCGCCATTCTTAGCGACAGCGGTTGTGACTGACGAGCAAGTGAAAAACTATTATGACGCAAACCAAGGGCAGTTTATGAGCCCTGAAATGGTGAGCTTAGAATATGTTGAGCTGAATGCGGCTGATTTTGCTAAAAATAACCCAGTTTCTGACGAAGAAGCGCAAGCTTATTACGAAGAACATAAAGCGCAATACGTGTCTAACGAGAAGCGTCTTGCCGCACACATTCTGGTTATGCCAGGTAGCGATGAAGCTGCTGCAAAAGTCAAGGCTGAAGATTTAGCGAAGCAATTAGGCAGCGGTGCCGATTTTGCTGATCTGGCTAAAGCGAACTCTGACGATACCTTGAGTGCAGAGCAGGGCGGTAAACTGGATTGGTTTGAACCAGGCGTGATGGACCCCGCTTTCGATGCTGCATTATTTGCATTGAACAAAGGCCAACATTCTGCTGTGGTTAAAACTGACTTTGGTTTCCACATTATCAAGCTATTAGATGTGCAACCGGGTGTGACTGTACCCTTTGCCGATGTGAAAGCTAAGATAGTAGCGCAATTGCAAGATAAGAAAGCAGTTGATCAATTCTACAGCTTACAAAGCAAATTGGCTGATACTAGCTATGAAGTGCCAGATACGTTATCTGAAACCGCTAAAGCTGTGGGCGTCGATATTAAGACGACTCCATTGTTCTCTCGCGATAACGTTCCTGCTGCGCTGAACAAGCCAGACTTAGTTAAAGCTGCGTTCTCTGAAACTGTCATGCTGAAAGGGTTAAACAGTGAAGTGATTGAGCTTGAACCTAACCACGTGGTGGTGGTTCGTGTGAAGGAACATCACGATGCGGGCACTTTGGCCTTAGCGGAAGTGAAAGCTAATATCACAGAACGTTTGAAGCAAGATCAAGCAAACGAAGCTGCCCGTGCGAAAGCACAAGAGCTGATGGCACAAGTTAAAGCCGGTGCAACGGATCTTGGTTTAGTGGCTAAAGCGAAACTAGGCCGCGGCGCGCAAGATGTCGATGCTGCGATTGTAGGCAAAGCGTTCCAAATGCCAACACCAAGCACTTCTCCTGTTGTCGATACCGTGGGTTTAGCAAATGGTTATGCCGTGGTTGCGCTAGATAAAGTCAACGCAGCTGAAGGTGTGAGTGATGAGCTGGTTAATGCACTTAAACAACGCCTGAACGCACAATACAGTGAAGCAGACTACCGTAGCTTGATAGATTCACTTAAAGCCAATGCCAAGGTGCTTTACCCTGTAGAAGAATAATTTAAGTGAGGATAGCGCGTTGAACTGGCTATCTTACTTGTAAACTTCGATTAAAAAGGCCAAGTGATTCCACTTGGCCTTTTTGTTTTTTCAATGCGCTGAAGTATGTCGATGAGTTTGAAGGGAATAAGTTACTGCAACACAGTCAGACTCAATACGCCATCACATCAAGCGCGACGTTACAGTCGGGCTAGTCATCAACGCCTATCATCACGCTGCTGGCTTTGATGAGTGCATAAGCCGAATCACCCACTTTAAGCCCTAGGCGCTCGCAGGACGCTTTCGTCACCACAGAGGTCAATACGACACCTGGTGCAAGTTCGATCGTCACTTCATTGTTTACCGCGCCCATTTCTATGGATTTGATCGTGCCGCTGAGCGTATTTCTTGCGCTAATTTTCATCGTCTTTCCTTATTGAGGGAGTGATTAGTGGAAACGAGTGTAGCGCATCTTAGTGTGGGCGTTGCAAATAAAAACGCCACTAAAAAGTGGCGTTTAACGGTGTGATAAGCAGTGATTAGCTATCGCAGTCGATTAGAGCTCGATAACGTCAAACTCAACGTATGGGTTAACGTCGGCATCGTAATCAATACCTTCGATACCAAAGCCGAATAATTTAATAAATTCAGCTTTGTATTCACGGTAATCAGTCAATTCTGACAAGTTTTCTGTGGTCACTTGTGGCCACAGATTACGACAGTGTTGCTGAATATCTTCACGCAGTTCCCAATCGTCTAAACGGATGCGATTGTCGCTGTCAGTTTCTGGCTTAGCACCATCGGCGCGGAATAGACGCTCACTGAACATGCGATAGATTTGCTCCATACAACCTTCATGCAGACCTTCCTGACGCATTTTCTTGAATACCATCGCGATATACAAAGGCATGACTGGAATAGCCGAACTCGCTTGAGTCACAACGCTCTTCAGTACCGCGACATTTGCGCTGCCGCCAGTGGCTGACAATTGCTCATTTAAGGCTTTTGCTGCGCGGTCCAGATCCATCTTGGCTTTGCCAAGGGCGCCGTGCCAGTAGATTGGCCACGTCAGTTCAGTACCGATATAGCTATAGGCGACGGTTTTGCAGTTATCCGCTAATACACCGGCTTCAGACAGGGCTTTGATCCACAGTTCCCAATCTTCGCCGCCCATTACTGTGACTGTATCGGCAATTTCTTGCTCAGTTGCAGGCTCAACGGTGGCTTCAATGATGCAGTCTTTATTGGTATCAACCGCAGTCGCAGTGTAAGTTTCACCGATTGGTTTTAATGCAGAACGGATGAGTTCACCAGAATCCGGCAGTTTGCGCACAGGTGATGCCAGTGAGTAAACGACCATGTCGATTTCACCGAGATCTTGTTTGATAAGCTCGATTACTTTTTGTTTTGCTTCATGGCTAAAGGCATCGCAGTTAATGCTCTTAGAATATAAGCCTTCAGCTTTAGCAAATTTGTCGAAAGCGGCAGAGTTGTACCAACCCGCAGTACCTGGTTTCGTTTCAGTACCTGGCTTTTCGAAGAACACGCCAATCGTTGCGGCATCGCTACCGAAAGCGGCGGCGATACGTGAAGACAGACCGTAACCGCTTGATGAACCAACCACTAATACCTTTTTCGGGCCGTTAGCAATTTTACCTTTAGCTTTGGTTAGCGTGATTTGTTCTTGAACGTTTGCTTCACAACCGACTGGGTGTGTAGTGGTACAAATGAATCCACGAATTTTTGGTTTGATAATCATGTTTAAGCTTCTTCTATCAAAATGACCAATAGGATAAATATTTCGGCGGGTAAATGGCACCTATTTTTAGCCAATTCACCTGATTATTTAAGTGGTTGGAGCAGTTTAACGTTTATGGACAAACAGACTCTGCTCTTGGATCAACCTCTGGGTATATTCATGTTGTGGCGAGTTAAATATCTGTTCTGTAGGCGCTTTCTCGACCATTACACCTTTGTGCAGCACCATAATTTTATCGCTAACATGGCGAATAATATTGAGATTATGGGATACGAAGATATAAGACAAGCCGAGGTCTTTTTGCAGTTTCAGCAGCAAATTAAGAATTTGTGAGCGTACTGAAAGGTCAAGCGCGGTCAAGGCTTCGTCGGCAATAATAATTTTAGGATTGAGCATTAAGGCTCGCGCTACCGCAACGCGTTGTTTCTGGCCTTCGGAAATCATGTGCGGATAAAACTCCGCATGCTCAGGTAATAAGCCCACTTTGCGCAATGTGTCGACCACTTGGGTGTGCCGTGATTGCGCCGACATTTTGGTATTAAAACGCAGCGGCTCATCGAGCAACTGGCCAATTGTCAAACGCGGGTTTAGTGAGGTATTCGGATCTTGGAAAATCATTCGAATCAAGCGGCATCTTTGCTTGATATCGCGGCTGTCTAAGGCTTCACCTTCGAAAAAAATCTCGCCACCGCTGCGGGGCTCTGCACCGACTAAAATGCGGGCTAAGGTGCTCTTACCCGAACCTGCTTCACCCACTATGGCTAAGGTTTCGCCGCGTTGGAGTTCGAAGGATACGGGCGCTAAGGCATCGTTATATTGGCGGGAAAAGCCTCGATAACCGGTATCGTATCTTTTATAAAGATCGTTAACTTTAAGCAGTGGGGTCGTCATTGTGGGTTTCGCCGTGATAAGGGAAATGACAGGCAAAATAGCGGTCTTTAATATGACTTAAATTTGGCTGATTAACGCATTTTTTTTGGGCTTCAGGGCAACGTGGCCCTAAACGGCAACCGATTGGCAAATGCTGTAAGGCGGGCGCAGAACCTGGAAGGGTGGGCATAATTGCCTTGTGGCCACCTGAGCCTGAATAGTCGGGCATGTTGTCAAGCAGCGCCTTAGTGTAAGGATGATAAGGCTGTTTAATCACTTCGTCTGTCGGCCCCGATTCCATAACCTGACCGCAATAGAGCACGGATAAGTGATCGCACCATTGGGCTAAGGTTTCAAGCTCGTGGCTGATCAATAGAATCGATACGTTTTGTAATTGATTTAATTGAGATAATAATCTGAATATCTGCGCTTGAGTGCTGAGTTCCATCGAGCTTGTGGGTTCATCGGCAATCAAGAGGCGAGGCTGATTAGCAACCGCCATCGCAATCATCACCTTTTGGCATTCGCCTTCGGATAATTCCCACGCATAGCTAGACATGACCTGTCGAGGATTTTTAATCCCAACTTTATGTAGCCACTTTTGTGCTGTCAGCCGTGCATGTCGACGTTTTTGCCAAAAATAGGCATTGGGATTCTTAGGCATAGCTTGCATCAGCTGACTGCCGACGGTTTGCGCCGGATCTAAGCTGCCCGATGGATCTTGGAAGATCATCGCCATGTCTGAACCCATCAGATTGCGGCGCTCTTTTGAGCTCATGGCCATCAAGTTATTGCCATCCCACATCATGCGATCGGCTGTGATGGTCCAGTTGGGACCTGGAATCCCAAGAATCGCTCTGGCTAACAAACTTCGCCCCGAGCCAGACTCACCGACTAGGCCATGAATTTCGCCGGCATTGAGCGTTAAGCTGACTTTTTCGAGCGCCCGCACTCTACCGTGGGGCGTATCGAGTTCAATCGTGAGATTTCGTACGTCGAGTAAAGGCATAAGTTAGTTTCTGATGGGCGCAAGCGCCGACCGTAGGCCATCGCCAACCAAGTTAATGGAAAGCACACTGAAAAGAATCGCTAAGCCCGGGATAGTTACAGCCCAAGGCGCCGTTAATAAATTATCCATACCTTGGGCGACCATCGCGCCCCATTCTGGGCTTGGTGCCTGTGCGCCCAAGCTTAAAAAACCGAGGGCGGCGATATCTAAAATGGCGGCCGAAATGGCAAGTGTGGTTTGAATGATCACCACTTCCCACACGTTTGGCATGATGACATACCAAAAAATTTGCATTGAGTTCGCGCCATCTAAACGCGCCGCTGTGACGTATTCTTTTTGCAACTCTTCATGCACTGATTGGTGTATCGAGCGGACAAATTGCGGGGTTAACGCAATTCCGACGGCCCAGAACACATTTTCAAGCCCTGGCCCCATTACCGCCACCACTAAAATGGCCATCAATAACGAAGGGATTGATAACAATGCATCGAGTAAGTGCCCGAGAATACTGGATTTTAAGCCCCGCATCATGCCGGACAGTGACCCTATGATAAAGCCTGTGAATAATGCTGTGACGACGATCAGCAGTGCCATACCAAAGGTCAAGTGCGCGCCGTGTAATAATCGGCTGAAGATATCGCGGCCTAAGTCGTCTGTGCCTAAAAAGTGCGCCACTGTGCCTGAGGGGTCCCACGAGGGGGGCAATAGCAAGGCTCTTGGATCCTGTGCCTCTGGCGGAAAGGGCGCAATCATAGGGCCAAATAGCGTTAGCAAGAGTAGAAATGCAATCGTCCACAGACCTGCCAAGGCGAAAGGGTTAGCTGAAAAGTTAAGCCAAACCCGCATAGTCGGGGAGGCAATCTGATCTTCTTGATAAATTTTAACTGGTGGCATAAAGGTCTTTTCTGCTCAGTGGATTAAAGACTGTATGCAGCACTTCAATCAAGATACTTAGGAAGATAATTAATAGGGCTACGGCCAGAATACCACCTTGGATGACAGTGTAGTCCCGTTGGTAAATCCCTGACACCAGCCAAGACCCCACGCCAGGCCAAGAGAAAATCATTTCGACCACTATGGCATAACTGGCAAATGAGCCAAGCATCAACCCTAAATGTTTCAGTACGGGGATCAAGGCATTGGGCAGGGCGTGGCGCAGTATAATAGTCCCAGTATGCATGCCTCTGGCTTCGGCGGCGCGGATAAAGGTTTGATTCATTACATTCATCATTGCCGAACGGGTGCTGCGAACCACCACAGTAAAAGGTAACACGGCCAGTGTCGTGGCAGGCAAAATGATGTGCAGCAGCGCATCTTTAAATGCCGACATGCCGTATTCAGACTCAGACAACAGGGTATCTACTAGCATAAAGCCAGTGACAGGTTTGATTTCATATAACAAATTGATTTGGCCAGAAATCGGTAACCAACCAAGATCGACACCAAACCAGAGCGAAAGATAAAGACCTAACCAGAACACGGGCACAGAGTAGCCGGTCAGCGTGATCGCCATAATGGTATTTTGGGTGAGCTTATGTTGGCTCTGAGAGGCAAGCACGCCTAAGGGCACACCAAAGCAAATCGCGATAATGGCCGCCATCACAGCAAGTTCGAAGGAGGCGGGTAGGACAGCGCTGAGTTCTTCAGCCACTTCTTGATGTGAGGTGACTGAAATGCCTAAATTACCGCTAAGCCTTTGTTGTAGATAAGCGATAAATTGCCACGCTTGGTTTTTATCTAATTTGTAGTCTTGCTCGATTTGAACCAGTTGACTCGCCGTCGGTGTATGTATGCCAGTGAGTGCGTGGGTGCGGTCCACCGGAAACAAGCCGGTGGCGTAAAATAAGACACCTACCATGACTAACGAAGTGGCCAGAAACAAATTGAGGCGGCGCAGTAGGTATTTAAACATTAATTCGCCTCCTCTTGTGCTTGGCTAGTGTGGGCGAAGGAAATACCGCCAAAAGGCGTGAGTTGCATATCCTTGATATCACTACGAGTTAACGCCACACGTTTGGCATGGGCTAGGCTCAACATAGGTACTTGTTCGGCCAAAAAGGCTTCTGCTTGCTGATAAATCACTTTACGTTCGCCCTGATCTGACACTTCCCTTGCACTATCTAAGATGGCATCAAACTCAGGGTTACACCAGCGCGAACGATTGTTGTTCGACTGCATCGCAGCGCAGCTTAGCAGTGGAGTAAAGAAGTTATCGGGATCGCTGTTATCGGCATTCCAGCCAATCAGCACAGAATCATAGTCGTCGCGGCTGAGCCGCTGACTAAACACGCTCCAGTCGTAACTGACGATGTTCACTTTGACGCCTATGTTGGCCAGATCCGATTGAATTAATTCAGCCGTTTTCAACGCATTGGGGTTATAGGCGCGGGCAACTGGCATAGCCCAAATATCGATACTGAGATTTTTAATGCCTGCTTCTTTTAAGAGGTCGCGCGCTTTTTGCGGATTGTAATCCACAAGCCCTTTGTTATTGTCGTAGGCCCAAGATGCTGGCGGCAGAACGCCTGTGGCTTCAATGGCGGTATTTTGATAAACCGCCCGCAGGATATTTTGTTTATCGACCGCATAGGCCAGTGCGCGGCGTACTCGGACATCATTCAGTGGCGGCTTTTGCGTATTAAAGGCCCAAAATGCCACGTTGAGTCCAGGTTGTGACTCAATATTCAATTCTTCATGTTGCTTGATAACAGGCAGCTCACCCGCTTTGGGCAGCGCAGACACACTGCAATCGCCCGCGATAAGTTTTGCGAGTCTGACGGTACTTTTGGGCGTGATATCAAATACGAGCATATCGATTTTTGCTGGTTCGCCCCAAAAGTCAGGATGACGACGATAGCGAATATATTCGTTTTTCGCGTACTGAACTAAAGTGAACGGCCCAGTGCCAATGGCAAAGTGGTCGACGTTTTCAGGATGACCCAAGGCTAACTGCTGCTGCGCGTATTCATCGGATAAGATCACCGCAAAGTCGGTGGCCAGATTTGACAAAAAAGAAGCGTCTTTGCGGGTTAAATAAAAGACCACTTCATGATCGTTTATCTTTTCTATCCCTTTAACTTGTTCAGAAAAGCCAATACTTTGGAAGAAGGGATAACCCGTGCGGGAGACAAAATGATAAGGATGCTGGGTATCGATAATACGCTTAAAGGAGAACAACACATCGTCGGCATTAAAGGGGCGTGTTGGGGTAAACCGCTTCGAATGCTGGAACTGCACGTTTTCCCTGAGGGTGAAGCGATAGCTTAAGCCATCATCGGACATAGCCCAACTCGTCGCCAAGGCAGGGACAAGCTTGCCTGACTGGGTATCATAATCCACTAAGCGACTATAAATTTGGTGCGAGGTGGCATCGATTGTCGTGCCAGACGTCACCAACTGTGGATTAAAAGACTCAGGGTTCCCTTCGGAGCAATACACCAAACCGGAAGGGAGTCGTTGGGGGCCACACGCGACCAACAACCAACTCATGCAAGAAACTGCAGTTGTTAGGCACAGGCGTCTAATTAGCACACTCATTTATAAATCATTATTTTATCGACTATGAACGGCTATTTTAGCAGTGCATCTCCCCCATGGGCAATCTGCTTATGCTTTATCAAGTAAATTGTATTTTTTAAGGATGCCACGCAGTTGGTGGTAGCTTAATCCGAGCATGTCGGCGGTTTTCTTTTGGTTGTATTGGCTGCTTGAGAGCGCCTGTTGGATCAGATCCATTTCGTACTTCTCAGTTTGCTCTTTAAAATCCAGCGGAAAATTAAAGCTATTCACTGAAGACTCAGTATTGACTGGTACTTCAGCCTCAAGTATCGGCGCATATTGCGGCGTACTGGCAACGGTTGTTTGCGCGACTGAGGTGATTTGACGTTCGCGGGTCTTGATTCGAGTTTTAGGTCGATAGGGAGAAGCAAAGGGATCGAGGGTGATATGGTCGATGGGCCGATTTTCACCACCATTACGATAAACGCTGCGCTCGACCACGTTTTTAAGTTCACGTATATTGCCTGGCCAGTCGTGGGTCATTAATTGCTCGACCGCATGGGCACTAAAACCGCTGAACAGTTGCAGCTTTAATTGGCGCGCCATGCCAACGGCGAAGTATTCCGCCAGCGTCATTATGTCTTCTGGGCGGCAACGCAGCGGTGGCAGAGTGATCACATCGAAGGCGAGTCTATCGAGTAAGTCGGCACGAAATTCGCCAGCGTCAGCAAGTGATGGTAAATCTTCGTTGGCGGCGCAGATTAAACGAACATCAGCCTGCACGGTTTTACTGCCGCCGACTCGTTCAAATTCGCCGTATTCAATGACGCGCAGGAGTTTTTCTTGGATAAGTCCTGAGGTATTGGCTAATTCGTCGAGGAATAAAGTGCCGCCGTCGGCGCGCTCAAAGCGGCCTTCGTGTTTGCCTTTGGCGCCAGTAAAGGCACCTGACTCATGGCCAAACAATTCGCTCTCGAGTAAATTTTCACTCAAAGATGAACAGTTTAGCTTAATAAAACTTTGATCCCAGCGCTTAGACAGATAATGTAAGCGTTCGGCAATAAGCTCTTTACCTGTGCCACGTTCACCAATAATCAGTACGGGTTTAGACAGCGGCGCTATTTGCGACACATGTTCTAACACTTCGAGTAGGGCGTTGGATTGACCGATAAGGTTGTCTTGCTGAAATTTATTATCCACGATATTTTTTAGTCTTTCGCGCTAAAATTTGGTGAAAATGATAATAAGTGGCTTGAAGCGTAAAAGGAAGTAAAAGTTAATATTTTGTTTAAGTTGCTGTATTTTAATAAGAAATTAAAGTTGGCACGGTTAGTGTATTACCTTATACGAGACCAACATCAATTTGAGGATAGGATTATGGGAATTTTCTCTCGTTTCGCCGATATCATTAACTCTAATATCAGCGCATTGCTGGATAAAGCCGAAGACCCAGAAAAAATGGTTCGACTGATTATCCAAGAAATGGAAGACACACTCGTTGAAGTGCGTTCTACCTCAGCTAAAGTGTTAGCTGAAAAGAAAGAGCTGCAACGTCGTATCAACCGCGTGTTAGAGCAAGTGCAAGATTGGCAAGATAAGGCTGAACTGGCACTGTCCAAAGACCGTGAAGACTTAGCGAAAGCCGCTTTAGTTGAAAAACAAAAAGCGACCGGTTTAGCAGACACGCTGAATCAAGAGTTAGCTGTTATCGATGAACATATCGCACGTTTGAAAGATGAAGTGGGTATGTTGCAAGAAAAGCTGCTCGATGCAAAAGCGCGCCAAAAGACCATTATTTTGCGCACTCAAACAGCGTCATCACGCTTAGAAGTGAAAAAGCAGTTAGATTCAAGCAAGATCGACAACGCTATGCTCAAGTTTGAGCAATATGAGCGCCGTGTCGAAGGCTTAGAAGCCCAAGTTGAATCTTACGATCTTGGCAGCAAAAAGACCTTAGCCGATGAGTTTGCGGCGCTAGAAGCGGAAGATTCTGTGAATGCAGAACTGGCAGCGCTAAAAGCCAAGGTAAAAGGTAAAGCGCCAACTAAGTCAAAAGAATAACAATTCAGAGGTGAGTTATGGATATGGACGTGCTAATGGCGCCGATTATTATTTTCATGGTGATAGTCGCGCCAATATGGTTAGTTCTTCATTATCGCAGTAAGCGACAAGTGAGCCAGGGACTCACTGAGGAAGAGTTTTCACAACTCAATGACTTGATATCCAAGGCCGATAAAATGGCGGCGCGTATCGAGACCTTAGAGGCCATTCTGGATACAGAATCGCCCGAATGGAGGGGGAAACATGAGAGGATCTAATGGCCGTACTTTGTACCGCATTCCCCAGTCAGGCAAAATAGCGGGTGTATGTGCAGGGATTGCCGAGTACTTTGCGATTGAAACTTGGTTAGTGCGAGTACTGGCGGTGTCTATCTTCTTACTCGGCGGCTCAGGTGTTGTGTTTATCATCTATGTCGCTTTATGGGTGATTTTAGACATCAAGCCGCAAAAGCATTACGATAGAGACGATATTGAGGTGAAGAAGAAGCCGTGGCAGTCGGGAGAACCCGCAAAGCAAGCGCTGAGCGACGTGAGTCGTCAATTTCGAAGTCTGGAAGTCAGGCTACAAAATTTAGAACGTCACGTCACCTCTGACAACTTTGATTTAAAAAGACAAATCAATAGTTTGTAACCCTTCTAAAGGGCGGCCATGTCCGCCCTTGTTGCTTAATCTCTGTTTCACTCCAGTGTATAGTCAACATCACTTGACATAAGTTAACATCATTCGACATAAGGGAAGTCTCTATGGGAATGCTTGATGCCTCGCTCCATAAATTAACCCAAAAGGGCCAATCCCTGTTACATCGCACCGCGGACCGGCATTTACGTTTGGCCGTGACTGGGCTTTCTGGTGCGGGAAAAACCGCGTTTATCACAGGTTTAGTCAATCAGTTACTTAATTCTGGACCAGTCTCAACCTTACCCCACGCCCGCAACAACAGCGCTTTGCCATTGTGGCAGGTGAGCCGCGATCAGCGTTTGCTCGGGGTTAAGCGTGCCATGCAGCCGGATCTGGAAATCGCCAGTTTTGATTATCAAGGCGCCATGTTAGCGCTCACTTCCGAACCTGCGACTTGGCCAGCCTCCACTCGCACTATTTCTGAATTACGACTGGCGATTAAATACCGACCGCAAAAGGGCTTATTGGCCAAGTTTTCTGATACCGCCACACTGTATTTGGACATAGTCGATTATCCCGGCGAATGGCTACTCGATTTACCTATGCTGCGCCAAGACTTTGTTACTTGGTGCCGTGCTCAACAAGTTCGCATCGAGAATCTTAAAAGCTCACCCTTGTATGCTGAGTTTGAACAATCTTTGATGTCATTAGATTTAGCCGCTAGCGCCGATGAGCAGCAATTAAAGCGGATTGCCGATCAATATCAGTTATTACTCAATGATTTAGTGCACGTGCAAGGTTATTACCAAGCGCAGCCTGGGCGCATGTTATTGCCGGGTGAATGGCAGGGCGCTCCCTTATTGGCTTTTTTCCCCCTGTTATTGGTCAATGATGAAAAGTTCGCAGCGCTTTCGCAAAGCGATAAACACAGTGGATTCCATGTACTGGAAAAACGCTATCATGAATACGTCGCTAAAGTGGTTAAGCCTTTCTATAAAAACCACTTTGCCGGTTTTGATCGGCAACTCGTGTTAGTTGACTGCTTTAGTGCGTTGAATCGCGGTAAAAAGCAATTTGAGGATATGGGCGCGGCGCTCAATGCCATTATGGAAAGCTTTCAGTTTGGCCAATCGAGTTATTTACGGCGTTTATTTTCTCCCCGTATCGACCGTTTGTTGTTTGCTGCGAGCAAGGTTGACCATGTGACGCGCGATCAGCAGAGCCATGTTTTGTCCTTGCTGACCGATATGTTGAAACACAGCCAGCATTTTGCCAGTTTCGATGGTTGTAAAGTGGAGACGATGGCGATTAGCGCCATCAAGGCGACTCGCCATGGCATGGTAACGACCCAGGAGGGTGAGGTCGAAGTCGTGCAGGGGACGGGACTCAATGGTAAAGCCCTGACCTTGTTTCCAGGCGAAGTGCCCACTCGCTTACCTGAGCCTGATTTTTGGCATGACCAAGGGTTTAACTTTGTCGGCTTTGCGCCGCCGAGTAATGCCAATGCTGACCCATCTCAAGTGCACTTTGACCATATTCGTCTCGATCATTTGTTGCAGTACTTACTGGGAGATAAGTTGGAATGACGCTAAAGCTATCGGATAACGCTAATGAGCAGGGCTCCAATTCTTCTGCCAACTCCTTTGAACGCTCGGCTGAACATAAGCCGCTGAAAAAGCAGCAGCTGTTTGACCCACAAGTAGTGGAGCTCAAACCCAACAAAGAGGAACTCAAAGGGGCGAAAGCTTTTGATCCGCATACACCAGTGCAAGAAGTGGCTGCCGATATTGAGGAATTGATGGATGAAACGCTGTCATCCCATCCTAAAATGATCGATGCTAAATCGGTATCGCCTCAACTCGTAAAATCACGCCGTTGGTCTTGGCTCGCTCGTCTGGCGGTAACGAGTTTATTGCTGCTCGTGGTAGTTCAAACGGGATTAGGATTGAGGGATGCCTGGCTTG
The DNA here is from genome assembly GCF_031932075.1 of Shewanella sp. SP1S2-4. Taxonomy (NCBI): domain Bacteria; kingdom Pseudomonadati; phylum Pseudomonadota; class Gammaproteobacteria; order Alteromonadales; family Shewanellaceae; genus Shewanella; species Shewanella sp. SP1S2-4. The sequence continues at coordinate 50,714 of NZ_JAUOET010000023.1, read as the reverse complement.
AGAGCCCTTGGTTGTTTAGTTTTTATGGCGTTGCGCTTGGGGTCGTTAGTGCGTGGGCATTGGCGGGGGCGTTTAGTGAGTACCGTAAACTGAAGCGACTCAAACAGGTCGCCGATACCCAAGAAACTGGCGCAAGGCTAGCGCAGAGCATGCAAATGGGTGAGGCAGATAGTTTTATCGATAACATAGTGCGCCACTATGGCGACAGCCAAGGTTTGCAGCAACTTCGCAGCTCATTAAAAGATGAACATAATGATGCCGAGAAAGTCTTGTTATTTGAGGACTTAGTGCTGACAGAGCGGGATGAACTGGCCAAAAAAGTCGTGCGACGCTATGCGGCTGAGTCGGCAGTGCTACTGGCGGCCAGTCCGTTAGCTGTGCTCGATATGGCAATCATCCTATGGCGTAATCAACGTATGCTGCGTGATGTCGCCCGCTGTTATGGCATAGAGCTAGGTTATTGGAGCCGAATTAAACTTATCCGCAGTATCATCATCAATATTATTTATGCGGGCACCAGTGAGTTAGTTACTGATTTAGGAACACAGCTGTTATCGGTTGAAATGACAGGTAAATTGTCTGCTCGCTTGGCCCAAGGCTTAGGGGGCGGCATGTTAACAGCGCGCCTTGGATATCAAGCCATGGCGCTGTGTCGGCCGATTGTGTTTAGGGAAGAGCAAAGGCCTAAATTGTCTAAAGTGCATCAGGAATTGTTGCTCGAACTGAAGCAGTTTTCAGGCAAGCTGTTTACCAAGCAAGGCCGCGACGCATTAAAAGGCCAGTTCGCCGATGTTGATGACAAAGTCTCTCGGCCAGATAAAGATAAGTCTAAAGAGTAGATATTATTTAATATCAACTGATTAACCGATTTAAATCGGCCGAAAGTAGATGCGCTAATAGACTTGTTCCTTAGCGCATTTTTTTATGATTTTTTGCAGGTACCGAGTATGACCAAGTGCGGCTGAAAAGTGCTATGTAACAAGTTAATTACACTTGGCACGCTGCTATTTTCGTCATGCTACTGGCTTAAGTGCTTGGCCGCGTTATGGTAGGGCTTATTCGATAGGGCTAATGTTATCCATTGAATAATCCATAACGCAGGCATTGAGCATCCCAAACGAACAATCAATCAAGAAGGGATCAGTTCAATGCCAATTACAAGGAGCTAGGTATGCAAGATGAGTCAGGCAAGATGTGGAAAGCGGCAACACAGGTTATTCATGGCGGTCATGAGCGTGAGGCCTTTGGCGCCTTAGTAACGCCGCTATATCAAAGTGCGACTTTTGTGTTTGAGTCCGCACAGCAAGGTGGTGGGCGATTTGCGGGTAATGAGCCTGGGTATATTTACACGCGCTTAGGGAATCCGACAACCGCCGAGCTTGAACGTAAAATGGCGATTTTAGAGGGGGCAGAGGCCGCCGCTGCAACCGCATCTGGTATGGGCGCAGTATCCGCTGCATTACTGGCTAACTTGCAGATGGGCGATCACTTAGTGGCATCCAATGCCGTATACGGTTGTACTTATGCGCTAATGACGACTCAGTTTGCTCGCTTTGGGATTGAAGTGTCCCTAGTGGACTTTTCATCGGTAGCAGAAATAGAAGCGGCGATTCAATCTAATACTAAGGTCATTTTCTGTGAAACCCCAGTGAATCCCCATTTACAGGTGTTTGATTTGGCAGCAATTGCGACTATTGCCAAACGTCACCAGTTGGTCAGTATTGTCGATAATACTTTTATGACCCCATTACTGCAGAGGCCGCTGGATTTTGGTATTGATTTGGTGATCCACAGTGCGACCAAATATCTGAATGGTCATGGTGATGTGATTGCGGGGATAGTGTGTGGCAGTGAAGAGCAGCTCCATAAAGTGAAGTATGAAATCTTAAAAGATATTGGCGCTGTGATATCGCCACACGATGCTTGGCTGATCTTGCGCGGCCTTAAAACCTTAGATGTACGTTTACAGCGCCATTGCGATAGTGCACAGCGCGTGGCCGAATTTTTGGCCGAACATCCCAGTATTAACCGCGTGTATTATCCCGGACTCGCCTCTCACCAAGGGCATAAATTCATTGGTCAGCAGATGAAACGTGCTGGCGGGGTGATCGCGTTTGAACTGGCGGCAAATTTAGAGGAGGCTATGGCCTTTGTGGGGTATTTAAGCTTGTTCTCTATTGCGGTGAGCCTAGGTGATGCAGAATCCCTAATCCAACATCCAGCGTCGATGACACACTCTCCCTATACGCCAGAGGCGAGAGCAGTGGCTGGCATTGGTGATAATCTGCTGCGAATTTCCATTGGCTTAGAAGATTGTGACGACATTATCGCCGACTTGAATCAAGCGTTAGCGCGTTTAGCTTAACGAGTGTCACTAATTTAAACCACCAACTATTTGAATGATAAAAGGGATGCAATTTAGCATCCCTTTTTCTATGGCTAAGTTTAGGTTCATCGGGTTAATAGGCGAAGTTTAGCTAGTGTGAATATTTGTGGCGCCGATTTGGTATTTCATAACAGCTTGGACTATTTTTGATTTGAGGCCACGGAAGTAGGAAGAGAGGCCGCAATTCATGGAATAGAGGAAGAGTTATGAACATCACCAAATGTATACCCGCTATTATGAGCGCCATGGCATTAACGGCTTTGTTGACAACGCCAGCAATCGCCGCAGACACCCCGACTAAAGCCGCCGCTAAAATGCAGACTCAGGCCAAAACTGAGGCGAGCGATATGGCATCGGATGCGAAGAAAGCCATGCCAGATGCTGCTCAAGTCAACATCAATACGGCTTCAGCCGAGCAGTTACAAGTGCTAAAAGGGATAGGTGCCGCTAAGGCGCAAGCGATTGTCGATTACCGAACCAAAAATGGTAAGTTCAATGCAATTGATGATTTAGCCAATGTCTCGGGTGTTGGGGCTAAGTTGATTGAGCAGAATCGTCATTTGATTAAGTTGTAATTATCCCAGTCGATGATTGAGCGTCATTATGTATTGAGTTTTACTCTTGTTGGATTTTCTTTATACCAAGTTTGACACAGTGAAACTCAGGGAAATGTCTATAAAAGTCTGCATTTGCAGGCTTTTATCATTTCAACCACTTCACTTGCTTATAGATTGTGCAGTTAGGCGGGATATTAAGAGATCTTGTCGATTAGCGCTTGATCCCATAGGAGGCATGGGGGATAATCCTCGGCGTTCAAGCAAGCACTTTGGTTTATATCTTTCAAAGCAATGCTCGAAGTTATGGTGACCCTAGGGTCCCCCCGCAATGATAACTTGTGAACTCGGCCAGGCCCGGAAGGGAGCAACCGCAGCAAGCGACTCGTGTGCCGGGGTGTCGGCTCTAGGGGAACCTCCAATTCTGTAATACCTCTGTTTTATTCTCGTTTCACTTCTCTATATCTACTCAATTTATTTTATTCAATATACTAGCTAACTGACTTCTGTTTTCTGCCGTTAATCATTTATAGCGTGAATACTTTATACGCAATGGGATAATCCATTGTTTGCCTCTTTCATGCCACTGCAACGGCTAAAATGCTATGAACAATAACCCTTAGCGAGATTAACGATTGGCTTCGGCTTCTTCCTGCAATCTTTTTTGCAGATTTTGTTTAAGGAAGGCGCGGGACTTTTCGAGTGCGGTTTGGATCTCACGCTTTAATGCTTGCAGCTCGTTATAGTCTTCAAAGAAGTAGGTATCGACGAGGTGGCGTATGTAGCGCACTGGCAGTTGATTTAAGGTCACACAACATAAGTCGGCGAGATAGTCTTCAGGAAGCTCGTCCATAAGTCCTTCATCTGACAATATTTCCATTAAAAGAACTTCGTAGTAATTACGGATTTCGAGTTGCATCGTTATGCTCCATGACGGTTTTCATTGAGTTTGCTACCACAAATGGTTTGCCGCAATAAAAAGTTGGCTGTGTCTTTGGCTTAATTGTAGTGCGTCTCTGCTATAGCCGCCGCCTATCACGGCTGCAATTGGAATATTTTCCGATTTTGCCATTGATAACACAGTTAAATCCCGTCTGAACAGCCCTTCTTGACTGATATTAAGCAAGCCGAGATCATCATTTTGATGGATATCGACCCCTGCATCATAAAGAATGAGATCTGGCTGATGGATGCGGATGAGTAGGGCGAGTGTTTGCTCCACGGTTTCGAGATACAGATTGTCATCGCTGCCTTTGGTTAGCTCAATATCATGGTGGGAATGCTGCTTACGACTCGGGAAGTTCTCTTTGCAGTGAATCGAGCAACTGATGATCCCTTGATGTCGCTGGCTGAGTGTTGCACTACCATCACCTTGATGCACATCGCAATCAAAAATCAGTACCTTGTGCACTTGCTGGCTCGCGATGGCATTTTTGGCCGCGAGGATAAGATCGTTGAAAATACAATAGCCACTGCCAAAATCGTAATGGGCGTGATGATAGCCACCCGTTAGGTGCAGGCCAATACCCTGATTAATGGCCAATGAAGCTGTGAGAGTGGTGCCTGCCACAGAATGCAAGGTGCGCTCAACTAAGGCTTCACTCCACGGAAAACCAATCCGCCTGAGCGCCGCTGTTGGCAAAGTGCCCGCGATAAACTGCTCTACGTACTCGCGTTGATGCACTTGCATTACATCCTGCGCTGTCATCGCCGTTGGCGTGTGGAACTGGGCTGGTGTGGCAAGCTGATTCTCGAGTAAGTACTGCCGTAAATGCGCGTACTTGGTCGTGGGAAATCTGTGGTGAGGGGGAAGCGCCAGCTTGGAATAGCTGGCGTGATAAACCAGTGGGATCAGAGTCAATATTGACTAAACCTCGTTATCTCAAGTCGTTATAGCTGTGAAATTGCCCAGCTCATAAATTCTTTACGCGTTTTCTCATCCGCTTGTAGCCACCAGTATTGCAACATTTGTTGTGGATTAGCGGCTGTTGCTTTAGAGGTGTCTACGGGGGCAGTGAGTGACGTCGCGCTAACGGTCGCCGATGTTGCCACGGGTGCTGGTGCAACGGCTACTACTGCGCCTGCAGCACCGGTTGCTGCTGCGGCAGTTCCCGATACGTCAACAGCTTGATTACCACTGAAAAGACGAGAGACAAAGCTTTCTTCTTCTAAATTGGTATTCACCACTTGGAAATTGACGTTGCCTTTGTCGCTACGGGTCAATTTGATTTGTGGGTTTTGCGCGTAAACTTTTGGCTTTTTGATGACTTTGCCTTCGGCGGCTTGGAGGTAATATTGATAGTCGCCATCAACGTCTAAGGTCACGATGAAAGGGGCTGATTTAACAAAGGTTTGGCTATCGCTAAAATCGTCTTCTACCATCTCATGGTAACGAATGGCGATTTTATGCGTGCCAGGTGTCAATTCTAAGCTGCTTTTATGGTTGAATACGCTGGACTCGACTTTTTTACCATCGAGTGCAAGGTACTCAAAAGACATCGGAATGTTGAGTTCTGCGGCGAAGGCTGAAGCAGAACCGAGTAATACTAGCAGGCTGCTGATTGGCAAAAGTGATTTCAATTGTTACTCCTTAACGATTATTACTCTGATACGGACGTTCGAATATTTGAATGCGATCTTCTATATAACTAATAGCTTGCCTGCATTTTCCTAGACGACGATGCATCAAAAGGATGTCATTTTGCAATTTTATTTTGTCAGCACTATGACAGTTTTCAAGTTTTGATTCCATTTCTTCAATTTTTTGTTCAAATTTTTTCGCCCAATTTAGGTGTTTGTTCAATTCTTCATAGATCTCGTGACTATTTTGCATCACGTTATTGGCGATCCAATCGAAACCGCTGGCTTGGTGAGACTGATTCTGACGCTCGGCAAAACGGGCGCGACTACTGGCACGCTGTTGAGTCTTGGACTTTATGTCGATAGAGGTCGTCAGCAAGGCCCGTTTGACGGCGGTGAATCTGTCTTGTATCCGCTCACAGCTGAGGGCAATCGTCTGGGGGGCGAGTTTGAGCTTAATTTGTTTTTCGAGCTGTATAATGCTGCTACGAATTTGTTCAATACAAGGGCCAAGTTGGGCGCCGTGTTGGACAAACAGTGAATGATTAAAGCGCTCGGTTTCTTGCAGGAGTTTACGCTGCGGCGGCGCGAGTCGATTATCGTGCTGCAGTACTTCTTGCTCTAGGGCTTTGAGCTGTTTTTTCAGCATCACCAGTAATTGTTGGGTGTTCACAACCATGCGCTCCATGCCAAATTCGCTGCAATCATTAGCACGATCAAAATAAACAGTGGACGAATAAAGGGCATGCCAAATTTAATCGCGCAGCGGGCGCCGATAAATGAGCCTAACATCATGCATAATCCCATCCACAAACCTATTTGCCACTCTACCTGCCCAAGCCAGCCAAAGATAGTCAATGCGGTCAAGTTGCTGGTGAAGGTCATCGCACGGGCGAGGCCGCAACTGTGCAGTAAAGGCAGTTTATACAAAGAGCCGGATGTGACAGTCCAAAATGCGCCTATGCCTGGGCCGGCAAAACCATCATAAGTGCCTAAAGCGAGCCCCTGTAGCCATTGTTGTTTAGCAGGTGGTTTGCTGCTTGGGGCCTGGCAGTTAACGTCCGATATCGCATTGGGGCTGACTAAACTGTAAATGGCAATGCCAATGATCAGCAGTGGCAGGACTTTTTCGAGCCATTGGGTATCGACTAAATAGACTAAGAAACTGCCCAATACGGCGCCAATAAAGGTGGCAATAAAGGCCATGTACCAAAACGAGGGTTTAAAAAGGTGCTGACGATAATAGGTCCAAGCCGCCATTGAAGAGCCAAAACTGGCGGCTAACTTATTGGTACCTAATACGGTGTGCGGTGCAATGCCTAAGGTTAACAGTGCGGGGATCGACAAAAGGCCACCGCCGCCTACGACGGCATCGATGAATCCAGCGATAAGACCTATAACTGCCAACAGAGCCCAATGACTGGGCTCGAGTAACAATTCCAAATTTTAATCCTACTCTATGACACGTCTAAAGGGCGGTAAGGCGTCCAGCAAGGACTTGCCATAGCGTTTAGTAACTAACCGCCTATCTAAAATGGTGACTCGGCCATAATCTTGCTCTTTACGCAGTAATCTACCACAACTTTGAATAAGCTTACGTGAAGCATCTGGGATAGTCAGTTGCAAGAAGGGATTGCCGCCTTTGACTTTGACATATTCCGCATGGGCTTGTTCAACGGGCGAGGTTGGCACCGCAAAGGGCAGTTTAGTGACGATCAAGTTCGTCAGATAATCGCCGGGTAAGTCGAGACCTTCAGAGAAACTGCCGGTGCCGAATAATATGCTCGGTTCGCCTTTATCGCACTTAGCTTTATGATTCTCTAACAACTGTTGCCGTGGCGCATTGCCTTGAATAAGCAGCTCAGTGGTGAGTTTACCTTCAAGTAATTCAACCACTTTTTCCATCTGCCAGTAGGAGGCGAATAACACTAAGGTAGCCATTTCTCCTTCAATCAGAGTGACGATTTGCTCGGCAAGTTCAGCCGTATAGGCATCATCCGTCGGCTCAGTGCGCATTTTGGGTAAATAAAGTGTCGCGTTATTAGGATAATCGAAGGGCGATTGTAAGGCTAAATAACGGCTGCCATCGTTGAGTGATAAACCGACTTGATGCACAAAATGGTCGAAGTTATTGAGTGCGCGCAGCGTAGCGCTACATAAAACTACGCCCGCGGCTTTTTGCCACAGCATGGATTCCAGCATAAAGCCAACTTCGATAGGCGAGGCGCTAAACAGATAATCCACTTGTTTACCTGTAATGAGCTCCACCCAGCGCGCCATAGGCGCACCTTTATGTTTATCTTCCTTGGCCATCATCCTCCACAATTTTTGTAGATTCTCGAGTCTTTGCAGCATAAATCCTGTTTCGGCTAACAGTGCTTCGGATTGATGTTTAGGAATGTCGCCATCTTTAATCGCTTCTGCTAGCAGTGACAGCATTTTATTAAACTGTTTGAGGGCAAGATTAGAGGTCACTGCAAGGTTTTCGGCCAGAATAAGTAATGAGTCCGGCAGTTTGCCGTGCTCAAAACGCAGACGGTTTTCAGGATTAGCAAAGTGCTTAGTTTGGGTGTCGCAGTAGTGGGCCACTTGATTGAGCTGGGCGATAAGATCGCCTAAGTGATCTTGCATCGCCTGCGCGGGGGCAATGATGTTGTTGCTCTTTATTTGGTTTTGTAACTTAGCGCAGGTTTTGCCAATTTTTTCGAGCCAGTCGCAGGCACCCCTCAGCGTGGCCTGTGCACTGGAGAAGTCCCGCGCCACAATGGGTAAGTGATGTGCCTCGTCGATAACATAAAACACGTCTTCGGGATCGGGCAAAATCACGCCGCCACCTAATTCTAAATCGGCGAATAACAAGCTGTGGTTGGCGATGAGCACGTCCCAGGTATCGACATCTTCACGGGCTTTATGGAACGGGCAATTTCTGTGGCTGGCGACCTGGCGATGACAGCTGTGTTTGTCGCAGGCGATTTGTTGCCACAGATGATCGGGCAGCGGCACGGCTAAGGTATCGATTTCACCGTTCCAGCAACCTTCGTTATAGTCTTTTAACAGGCTATGCATCATAGCCACTTGGCTATTGTCAGGCTTAGTTTGCCACATGGCCATTTGTGTACTGTTGTCGTCACCGATGAGCATCGCCAGTTTCGATAGACACACATAACGTTGTCGACCTTTGACTAGGCCAAAGCGGAAATTTAAGCCAGATTGCTCAAGGAAGAAGGGCAAGTCTTTATGCAGTAACTGTTCTTGCAGGGCGACGGTCGCGGTGGCGATACAGACTTTTTTCTTGCTCGCTAATGCCAGTGGAATGGTACCGAGAATATAAGACAATGATTTACCGATACCTGTCCCTGCTTCGACCACTATGATGCGTCTATCTTTGTCATAGTCGCCGGCGAGGGTCTTAGAGATTTCCGCCACCATATAGTTTTGTTCGCGGCGCGGCCTAAAATGAGGCAAGGCGGTAGCGATATCTTTATAGATGGCGCGGATCTGGGTTTTTACATTGTCAGGTAACATGCGACACTACTTTATCGAATTAATGCTGTACATAATAACAGTGATTGCATAGCCTAAGAAACTTTTCTGCCATTTGGCGGCATTTAAATTGAGTAGCTATACGATTTGGGAACCCATGCGATGAAGCCAGAGGCAACAACGGCCGTTAGTGTACAAGGTCGAGTCTTAACACGCCATGCGATTCATCGTCATGGGAGTTTAGTGTTGCAGTATTATCTGGCGACCGCCCAAGGTCCTGTGCTGGTGGAAGTGCAAGGCACTGAACACATTTGTTTTTGTCATCAAACGGATGTGGCGGCTTTACAGTTACAAACGCCGGGTCAAGCATTGCGGTTTGTGCCGTTAGCGCTCAAAAGCTTTAAAGGCGGCGCCGTCAGTGGAGTTTATGCTAAATCGAGCAACAGCTTACGTACCTTACAGCGCATCGCAAAAGATGCCGATATCCCTTTATTTGAAGCGGATATTCGGCCCGAACAGCGTTATTTAATCGAGCGGTTTGTGGCGCTGGATGTGGCATTTTTAGGGCATTTCTCTGCGCCGACTAGCGACAGTCTTGAGGCTAACTCGCTGCCCGTGTTTATCGCCGAGCGGGCTAAGAGTATTGCCCCTTTAACGGCGGTGAATTTACGCTGTATCTCGCTGGATTTTGAATGCAGCTTTGAGGGCTTACTCTATTCGGTGGCGCTATATGGTCAAGACAGTTGCCGAGACGAGGGGCAAGGCAGCCTCAAGCAGACTTATGAAAAAGTGATTATGGTGGGCGAAGTTGAATCAAACGCCCCCGAATATATTGAATGGGTGGCCGATGAAGCGGCGCTGATCCATCGATTAATCGCGTGGTTCCATGAGTTTGATCCTGACTTTATTATCGGTTGGTCAGTGGTGAGTTTCGATCTCGCGCTGTTGTCACGCCGTGCATTATTACACCGTATTCCGCTCACCATTGGCCGCGGCGGCGCCAAGCTTGATTGGAAAGTTGACAATAAGTTTCGCCCAGAAACCTTAGTCTTACCGGGCCGTGTGGTACTCGATGGTATCGATTGGCTTAAAGCCGCTTTTTATCACTTTGAGCGTTTCTCGTTGGAATTTGTGTCGCGGCAACTATTAGGTGAAGGCAAGGCCATTCATAACGTCGATAACCGCGTTGAAGAAATTGACCAGCTGTTTAAGACCGATAAACAAGCTTTAGCGCATTACAATCTTACCGATAGCCGCCTAGTGTGGGATATTTTTACTCACACTCAATTGTGGGATTTTGCCCTCGCGCGTGCTGAACTGACAGGTTTAGAACTGGGACGGGTAGGGGCCTCAGTGGCGGCGTTTAATCATTTGTATTTACCGCATCTACATCGCGCGGGTTATGTCGCTCCTGCAGAGCCTGTGAGTCAGGGCATTGAAAGTCCTGGTGGTTACGTGATGGATTCTGTGCCGGGTCTTTATAAACACATCTTAGTGTTCGATTTTAAAAGTCTGTATCCCTCCATTATTAGCACCTTTTTGATCGATCCTAAGGGATTGATTGAAGGCTTGCAGTTGCCTGAGTCTGAATGTGTTACGGGGTTTCTCGGTGGCCGTTTTAGTCGGCAACAGCCTATTTTACCTAAGCTAATTCAAACCTTATCTGAGCAGCGCGAAAAGGCCAAGCGTGAGCATAATGCGCCGTTATCCCAAGCGATAAAAATTATCATGAACTCGCTGTATGGGGTTTTAGGCTCTCAAGGCTGCGTGTTCCATGATGCCAAGTTGGCAAGTTCGATCACTATGCGCGGCCATCAAATCATGAAACAAACCCGCGCATGGATAGAAGAGATGGGCTATCAAGTGATTTACGGCGATACGGATTCGACCTTTGTCTGGCTTGGCAGCGAGCCTGATCTCTCAGACATTAACGCCTTAGGTAAATCACTAGCACAGGATATCAATGCTAAGTGGCAGGCTAAGATCTGTGTTGAATATCAAGTTGAGAGTTTTCTCGAGTTACAGTTTGAGCGGCATTACGAGCAGTTCTTTATGCCAACCTTAAGAGGTTCATTAGAAGGCAGTAAAAAACGTTATGTTGGCGCGTGGCGCAATGCGAGCGATGAACTTGAGCTCACCTTTAAAGGGATGGAACAAGTGCGTAGTGATTGGAGCCCCTTAGCGCGCAAAGTCCAAGAGTCACTCTATGAGCGAATGTTTAACCAAAGGGATATCAGTGTTTATTTAGCCAGCGTGTTTGAAAAATTGCTTGATGGTCAGTTGGATAATGATTTGGTATTTCGTAAACGTATGCGGCGCAATATCGAAGATTACACGACTAAATCTTCACCACATGTTAAAGTCGCCCAGCAACTATGCGACATAACAGGTGACACCACTTTTGGCAAGCGTGGGGCGCAAATTGACTACCTGATTACTGTAAATGGACCGGAACCCTTACTGTACAGAACGTCACCAATTGATTACCAATACTACATTGATAAGCAAATTGGCCCTATTGCAGAGCCGGTATTTTCGATAATGAAACTAAACTACATGGATATTGCGTCAAAGCAGTTGCTGTTAATATAGTGTTTTTAATGTTCTTTATGTGTTGCTATAGGTGGCGAATGTAGCGTTTTAACCTGTTTTGTAGAGGTTAACTGGTTTGTTTTTGTGATGTTAATCGACATATTCTTTAGGTTTCGCTTTGAGGGGATATTGAAAATTTGCTACCCTTTAAGCGGAAATTGTAAGGAAATATAACAACGGAATGACGTTGGCAGAACATAAACAAAAAAAGGTTAAGCACCAAATGAACAAGACGTTAGTAGCAACTGCGCTTGCAGCAATGTTTTTAGTACCATCAGTCTCGGCTATCGAGATCTATAAAGATAATAAAAATGCCGTAGAAATCGGTGGTTTTATTGATGCACGCGTGATCAACACTCAAGGGGAAACAGAGGTTGTTAACGGCGCATCTCGCATTAATTTTGGTTTTAATCGTGAGTTGACTGACGGTTGGAAAGCCTTTGCTAAATTAGAGTGGGGCGTAAACCCAGTGGGTAATAGCGATATTGTCTATAACAATCGCTTCGAATCTGTTCAAGAAGAGTTCTTCTATAACCGTTTAGGTTACGCAGGTCTGTCCCATGACACTTATGGAACACTGACTATCGGTAAGCAGTGGGGTGCTTGGTACGATGTCGTTTACAACACTAACTACGGTTTTGTGTGGGACGGCAACACTGCAGGTGTTTACACTTATAACAAAGATGACGGCGCGGTAAACGGCGTGGGTCGTGGTGATAAAACGGTCCAGTATCGCAACGCCTTTGGCGATGTTAGCTTCGCAGTTCAAGCGCAGTTGAAAAACAGTAGCTTCTATACCTGTGATACCACCGATGATATTACTCAAGCTCAGTGTCAAGCGAACTGGGAAAGTGGTGATAAAGCGGCTCAACAAGTTGAGTACAACTACACTTATGGTGGCGCGCTGACCTATAAAGCCACTGATATGTTGACGTTAACTGCGGGTGTTAACCGTGGTGAGTTTGATGTGAGTTTTGGTAACGGTGAACAAACCACAGCGGTTGATCTTATCTACGGTGCAGGTATCACTTGGGGTAACTTCGATAACGATGGTTTATATGCTGCTGCAAACTTTAACAGACAAGAAAACCATGACACTGACAACATTGGTCGTTTGATCAAAGATGCCTATGGTATTGAAAGTTTAGTTTCTTACAAGTTTGACAATGGCCTGCGTCCATTCATTTCTTACAACGTGCTTGATGCGGGTAAAGACTATGTTATCCAGCCTAACTTCAATGCCGATCCTAACGATGAATTCAAACGTCAGTTCTTAGTTGTCGGTTTACACTTTGTATGGGACCCAAATACAGTTCTGTACATAGAAGCCCGTAAAGATTACAGCGATTTCACTAGTTCAGATAAAGACCAAGAAGCTAGAATGGCACTTTCTGAATCTGATGGCGTAGCAATCGGTATCCGTTACACACTTTAAGTTCTTCCTTGTATATTACAAAAGTTTAAGTGTTTAGAATTGTGCCAGTTGTAAGTGTTGCTTCAAAGCCCAAAGTGTAAAACTTTGGGCTTATTCATTAGCAAAGGTATTTAAAATCAATGATATGGTCTTGAATGGTTTAAGTTTTAGCATTTTCTCTCATTACAATCAAACTCACGTCAATTCTGATCTTAGTTGTGCCATCTCCATTCCTATAATCACTTTCTGTATAAATAATCACCACTCTCTCATCCTAATGAATCTTTATTAGAGTAATAATGTGTCATTTGTTTGTTATTTGTTGATTTAGTGTTTTATATGTGATTTTATTGCTCTTGAAGTTGACGTATTGGCAACCAAGGTTGCAGTAAAGCAATTTACGTTATCTATACATAATCTATACATAAATGTAGATGCAAAATATAAGAAAAACATGATTTATCAAGGGAGATAGACAATGTACAAGAACAATTTATTATCTAATTCAGTGCGTTACGCTCTGCTTGGCGGTTTAGCGGCTGCGACATTAAATGCTCCTACAGTTTTGGCTGCTGAGGATGGAGCAAAAGTTGAGCGTATTGAGGTTACAGGTTCACGTATTAAACGTAGTGATTTAGAAGGTGCATCGCCTGTAACAACCATTTCATCAGAAGATATGAAAATGGAAGGAAACCTTACTGTTGCAGATGCTTTGCGCAACAGTAATTTGAATACTTTCGGTTCTTTCTCTGAAAGATCTGGTAGTTCAGCTCAATCTCAAGCAACTATAGATTTGCGTGGTGCAGGATCGGATCGAACTCTCGTTCTGATTGATGGTAAACGTTTTCCTGGTTCTCCTACTTTAGGCGGTGGTTCCGCAAATTTAAACGCAATACCAATGGCTGCTGTTGAGCGTATTGAAATTTTAACTGATGGTGCTTCTTCTACTTATGGCTCTGATGCTATAGCTGGTGTAGTTAATATCATTATGAAGAAGAACTACCAAGGTATTGAGTTCAATGTAGGAAGTGGTTCTCGTGAGGCTGATGGTGGCCAAACTAGCAAAGAATTTTCTGTTGTCGCTGGTTATCAGATGGATAAAGGTAACATAACGTTCGCTTTTGACCATCAAGACCGCAAAGGTATTTCAGATGGTGACCGTCCATATACCGCTGCAAGTATGACTGATAATAATGGTGACGGAATAATTCAAGCTTATACAGATACCATAGGTTGGAGTATCTATGGTGCAACTGTTGCATCACCTGATTTTTCAGAAGCTCAAGCATCGCCATTGTGTGATGATCTTGCAGCTCAATATGGATCTGATGTATTTAAGAAAGTTGCTGCAGATGATGATTGGGGGCCAGGTTCTACCTACTGTATGTACGCGTTTGCAAACGTTTCATATAATAAAGCATCAATAGACCGTAATACTGTATACGTTGATGCAAATTATGAGGTTTCTGAAAACGTAGAGTGGTTTGGCCGTACAATGTTTACCCAAAATAATTCATTTGGTCGCTATGCACCACCCGCTGCTGCATGGAATAAGATGTCTGCAGATAATCCTAATAATCCATATGGTGAGGAAACAACTGGTTATTGGCGTTGGGTAGGGATTGGAACTCGTGATGGTAATGTTGATGACTATAATCAAGATTACTTAACTGGTTTACGTGGTACTTTGTCATCATTAAATGATGCTTCTTGGGAGTTTTACTATCACTATAATAAAGCTGACAATAAAAGTATTGGTGAGTACTATCTAAGTTATGCTGGTTTAGCTCATAATATAGCCAATGGAATTGATTTAGGCTCTGAGGAAGGAATTGCAAACATGAAAGCGACGACTCTGACTCAAAGTCGTGCAGAATTTCATCAGTATAATGGGGGGATAGGTTTTGATGCATTTGAACTGCCTGGCGGAGCGATTGCACATTATTTTGGAATGGAATATTTTACTCAAGATTTCTCTGAGGTATATGACGCTCAGTCTGAAGCCGGTTTAATCGGTGGCAGTGCTGGAAACTCATCGAGTGGTGATCGTCAAGTTTTTGCTACATTCTATGAAGCTGCGTTACCAGTAGTTGATAGTGTTGAAGTTAACTTAGCTGCACGTTATGATAAATATAGTGATTTTGGTAGTAATTTATCTCCAAAAGCATCGGTAAGATGGCAAGCATTAGATAACTTAGTAGTTAGAGCTTCTTATTCTGAAGCATTTAGAGCTCCTAGGTTAGATCAATTAAATGCGGCAGATACTTTTAGTGCTGAAAGCGGAAAAGATTATCCATTCTGTGTTTCGAATACATCAGCTTCTTGCCCTACAAAACAGTTTGATACATATATATCATCGAATGATAAATTGGATGCTGAAACTTCTCAATATATTAATTTTGGTATAGCTTGGGATGTAATAGAGCAATTTTCTGTTAAGTTAGATTATTTTAATTTAAATATTGATAATGCAATTGCGCAGCGAAGTGTTACAAATGTAATGCGTGGTATAGCAAATGGCCAATTGACCCCTGATGATACGTTTTATGTTGAGCGAGCACCTACTACTGATGGTACTTTAGGTAAAGCACTCAAAGTTGGAACAGGTTATGCCAATGGTGATAAGTTAAAAATTGAAGGTATTGATCTAGTTTTAACTGGAAATGTTGAAACTCAAATCGGTGAATTTTCAATAAATTGGAATAACTCATTTGTTCTGGATTACACTTCAGAACAAATTGGTGGTGCTAATGCACAAAATACTGCTGGTTGGGAAGGTCAGCCAGATTATAAGGGCGTGATCACGACAACTTATAAAATTTCTGATCATACATTTGCTTGGAATATGAATTATACTGCTGGTACTTATGCTAAAGACAAAGCTATTGATGCTGCAGGATTAGTGTTGGTACCAGAGGGCGATCTTGACTCGTGGTTAATACATAATCTTAGCTATACATATAATGCTGGAGATTTTGGCTCAGTTACTTTAATGGTTAATAATCTAACTGATGAAGATCCAATTCTCAATGAAGGTGTTTATGATAACGCAGACCTATACAACAACTATGGTCGTGAATATCGTGCCAGCTACACAATTAAATTCTAAGTTTATTTGGTTTTAATAAAAAAGCCAGTTTTTAAAACTGGCTTTTTAATTATTGAAAACAGCTGTCTGTAGTATCGATAAAATAAATTATGAATTAACTTATTCTTCAAATAAGCTATTGTAAATTTAAAGAGTTCAATTACGGGTGCTAACTATTAAATTTTGTGGTTTCAAAAGTGTAAGATATGCGTTTAATTTTATGATAATCTTTATAAAGGGGGGGGGATGACGGGTCATTGGAGTGAGTATTGGAAACAAGGACACATTACATCTTTTGGTTCCGATTATGAAAAGAATTATACTGGTCAATTGAAAGATATATGGTCAAATATTTTTAGTCAATTTCCAATGGGATTTAAAGTACTTGATGTTGCAACAGGTAATGGGGCTTTACCACTTTTAATTCAAGATTATTTTAGTAAATTAAGTGTTGAGGGGAATGTGAAAGGGGTGGATTATGCTGATATAAACCTAGTCCCTCTTGTAAACTCACATATAAATAAAAATGTGGTTATTGAGTTGCTGGGTAATACATCAGCAGAATCTTTGCCATTTTCAGATTTTGAATTCGATACGGTCATATCTCAGTTTGGAATTGAGTACTCAGATTTGGTTATTTCAGTACCTGAGGTTTTACGGGTGTTGAGAGACCAGGGGACATTTCATGCTGTTATACATCATCAAAAGTCAGTTGTTATTCGTTACAATAGTAAACTACTTTCTTTTTTGCAATATCCTGAAATTGAAAGGTTAGTGTTTCTTTTGAAGGTGATGGCTCATGACATGGGGGAGATGATAAATAGGCAAGACTTAATTAGAATAAGATCTTGCGCTATATGCGAAAAGAGTCGTATAGAAATAAATGCTCTACTTTCTAAATTGGCAGCTTATGATGAGATATCGCTCAGTGAAACTGGTATCTTGAGTTATGTTAATGTTTTTTTTAGGAACGGTTTATTTTGGTCTATTGAAAAAAAATTAGAATATCTTGCGTTTGTAAGTAAACAAATCACAGTATATAGGCAGAGATTAACAGAGTTAGTTGAGGCTTCAATGAGTTTCGAGTGCATTGATACCTTTAGGGAGATTTTAAATCAAAGTGCTGTCACAACATTCTCCGTAGAGGAAGTCGTTAACAATACTGGAGATATATTGGCTTGGTATGTTTTCTTCTCAAAAGATTCTCATTGAATTTTATATTTTTAGTAAGGTCCGTTGATCTTTGTTCGAATTTTATACGAAGATGGCAATCTCGTATAATTTACTTCGCCAAAATCTATTCTGATTGAAGATAGAGTTTATAACAAGCGTGAGCATAATACTATGGAGGGGAGCCTTTATCGACTTCGTGTTGGCTGCCTTTGGCGAGATTTACCTGAACGTTTAGCTCTAGCGAATTCCCAGATAAATTCTATGGGATTCAAATAAGTAGACATGCATGATGCTGTTTTATCTAATCAATTTCGCCAAAAACCTACTAGATCCAGCATCATGCATGATATCGACATATTACACGATTTATTCAAAAAACAATGCCCTCAAATACACCAAAAACGCCTTAATTCTCTGATGTTTGCTACTGAGTTTTTACTCGATGGCAATCAACTCTCGTTAAACCAGTTAGGACGGAACATAACTGGTAACGTTGCCCCCAAACATAATATCAAGCGTATTGATCGACTGCTCGGAAATTGTTCTGGTCAACTAAATTTGGCCACAGCTTTAGAATCTTCCCAAAATCATCGCTCTGATTCATTTGGGCTCAATCCTGCATTGTAATGATGTGGCTTGACTTTACAGTAATAACCAATGATGTAATCGGTCACATCTTGTTTAGCTTCGCTAAAACTCTTGTAGCCTTGTATCGGGAGCCATTACGTTTTTAAACTTCTGAAAAACCGTTCCATTGGCGCATTATCCCAGCAGTTACCGCGACGGCTCATGCTCTGGCTGATTTGATATTTCCACAGCCGCTGATGGTATTTCAGGCTGGTATGATGGCAGCCTTTATCTGATTGAAATATCAAGTTTTTGGCTTCCCACGAGATTCAAAGTGTTCTGGTCTAATTCCATCGGACACTTAATTTTGAGACAGTATGGTCAATAAATTAAGAGGTCTATATGAGTCTGAAGAAATCACATAAGAGTTATCCCCAGGCATTTAAAGATGAAGCTGTCTTGATGGTGCTAGAGCAAGGTTATAGCGTTGCCGATGCGGCAAAGTATCTTGGAGTTAGCACGAGCCTGCTTTACAACTGGAAGGAAAAACACCAAGCCCTGAAACAAGGTGTCACCTTAGAAGAGTCTGAGCGTGATGAGCTAAAACGATTACGTAAAGAAAACAAAGAATTACGAATGGAGAAACTCTAAAAATACCCAAGGGGCACACCGAGGCCAGCGCCTTCTTTGCGAAAGAAATGAAGTAAAATTTCGTTTCATCAAACGGCAATCCAACCTGTTTCCCGTAGCACTGTTATGTCGAGTAATGAGTGTCAGTAAATCAGGCTATTACGATTGACATAAACGCCCTGCAAACGTGATAAGCCTTGAAACACTGAAGCTTTATCGCCTTTTAGACAGCTATTTAAGCAAAGTCGAGGCAGCTTAGGGAATCGTGAAATGGTGAAAAAATTGCGCAAGGAAGACTACCAGATTGGTCGCTATCTCGTTCGTAAAATTATGCACCGCCTTCGACTCAAAGTAACCCAGCGATGTGCTTACAAGGTGACGACACAGCGAAAACACTCAGATGCAGTGGCTGATAACCTGTTAAACATGAACTTTAATCCAGTATCGGCTAATCAGGTCTGGGCGAGTGACGTGACCTATTTAAAGACGGGTGAAGACTGGATGTACTTAGCTGTGGTGATGGATTTATATTCACGCCGGATTGTGGGATGGCACATAGACCAACGCATGACCACAGATTTGATATCTAAGGCATTAATAAAAGCCTACAACCTGCGACAACCAGCGCGAGGGCTGGTATTCCACAGTGACCGAGGCTCGCAATATACCAGTAAGCAATTCGGTAGGCTGCTATTGAGCTATGGTATCCGAGCCAGCATGGGTGATGTGGGTGCGTGTTGGGATAATGCTGTTGTTGAGCGTTTCTTTGGGAGCTTGAAACACGATTGGATTTTTAAAGTTAATCAACCAACAAGGGAGTTTATGAAGCAAGATGTGACGGCTTACATGAAATATTACAACTTGGAGCGGCTGCATTCTGCTAATGACGATCTGTCACCGGTAGAGTTTGAAAATTCTCAAGTAAAAGTGTCCAGTTTGGGTTGACCAGTACACGCAGAGTTTAATGCTATCGCAGTAATTGCTTGTTAAACCGATCTTAGGTTAGATAAGTTACTTTTAGTTACAGCTGTAAAAGTGTCTTGATTAATTAATCCGTGCTCTACCACCTCTGTAAAATCCTCTATTCCAAAGTCTAGATGCAAGTAAAGATTACCTGCTTGAGTTAGTTTCATGTTGAAAAATGTTAATTAATAAAATCAGTTGGATCAAAGGTGAGTTATCTCAAGGTTATGAAATTTAATGTTTTTTATCGATATTTTATTTTGGCTTCTCAATTAAATTAACTTTTTCGGTGATATTTTGTTTAAAAAAACACCTTTCGTAAAATTTTTTATTCATAGCGCCTCTTTACACTAGTTTTTAGTCGGCCGAAATGTTGACACAGGTCAACATTTTGTGAAATGATGCCAGCGGGTCTATGCCTGTAGGGGCGTAGGAAAGGGAAGAAAAAACTAAGAATCACAAGAGAAAGACGAACTTACAGTAATTTTTTCGGCGAGCATTAATTGCTTCTCGTTTTGTTGCTGGTAAGTTAAACCTTTTATTCACTTCAAATTGGTTGGGAACTATGTCCAAGGTAAGCAATAGAACAAAAATCGCTACTGCACTTGTTGGCGTGCTGGCATTAGCGAGCAGCAACTTCGTTGTTGCAGATCCTCTTACCGACGTGCAGAAAGCGGATAGTATGATCCATGCTGATGCTGCTGCGTCGCAAAAGAACGTTGATAAGTATTTTGATCAAGCACAAGACATGCTTTTTGAATATGGTTCAGTCGCGGATGAGCGTGAATCACTGAAATCATATAACGATTACGTTGCCAGCTTAGTTGCTGATCAACAAAAGACAATGGATTCAGTACAAAGCGACATTAATGGTGTTGATAAACTTCGCCAAGGTGTTGTGCCATTAATGTTTAAAATGGTTGAGTCATTAGAACAGTTTGTTCAATTAGATTTACCTTTCAACTCTGAAGTACGTACTAATCGTGTTAATGAGCTGAAAAACCTTCTTAATACTGCTGAAGTGACTTTAGCCGAAAAGTACCGTTTAATCCTTGATGCTTATAGCATCGAGCGTGAATATGGTAGCGCGGTTGCTGTTAACCAAGGTAAGTTAAACCTAGATGGTAAAGAAGTGTTGGTTGACTTCTTTAACTTAGGTCGTGTTGCTCTTTATGCACAGAGTTTAGATCAAAAGACTGGCTGGATGTACAACCCAGAATCTAAGGGTTGGGATAAGTTAGATGACAGCTATTTGCGTGAACTGACTAAAGGTATCCGCATTGCCCGTAAACAAGGTGCTCTAGATCTATTTGCGTTACCAATTCCTGCTGCGGAGACTGCACAATAATGAAGAAGTTAATTACTACAGCTGTGTTGGCTGCAAGTTTCTCTTTAACTGCTGGTATGGCTAGCGCTGCAGATGCGCCTAAGTCGATTGACCAATTATTGCAACAAGTTAAAGTTGAACGTGCTGCAGAAGGCAAAATCAACAGTAAACGTGAGCAAGAATTCCAAGCCGAACGTGGTGATAAAGCAGCACTGTTAAAGCGCGAGAAAGATGCTTTAGCGGCTGAAAAACAACGCGGCAAAGATTTAAACCAAGCGTTCTTAGATAACGAGCGTAAAATTGCTCAGTTAGAAGAAGATCTGAAAACTGCTCAAGGTGACTTGGGTGAGATGTTTGGTGTGGTTAAAGGTGAAGCCGGTGATTTCGCTGGTAAACTGGCAAGCTCAAACATCAGTGCTCAATACCCAAATCGTGATAAATTCATCGCTGATTTAGGTGCACGTAAACAATTACCTAAAATTGAAGAGCTAGAGCAATTTTGGCAAGAACAGCTGTTTGAAATGGCTGAGTCTGGCAAGGTTGTTAAGTTTGAAGGTTCAGTTACTGGAATCGACGGAAGCGTTAAAACAACGACTATCCATCGTGTTGGTGCTTACAACTTAACTGCTGATGGCAAGTACGTTGTTTATAACCCTGAGTTAGGTTTAATTCAGCAGTTATCTCAACAACCAGAAGGTTACCAAGTTAGCGCTGTTGCTGACTGGGAAAAAATCACTTCAGGTACTGCGCCATTCTATGTTGACCCTGCACGCGGCGTGCTGCTAAACATCTTCACCAACAAAGCTAGCTTTGAAGATCGTTTAGAAGCTGGTGGTACTATCGGTTACATCATTATTGCTCTGTTGGCACTTGGTTTATTAATCTCTATCGAACGCCTTGTCACTATGACGATTATTGGTGCTCGCGTGAATAGCCAACGTAAGAACGTCGATAAGCCTGGCAATAACGCTTTAGGTCGTATCTTGAAAGTTTACCAAGAAAACAAAGACGTTGATGTTGAAACGTTAGAGTTGAAATTGGATGAAGCGATTCTTAAAGAAACTCCAGCATTGGAAGCGCGTATTTCAATCATCAAAGTATTGGCCGCTATCGCGCCTATGATGGGTCTGTTAGGTACAGTGACGGGTATGATTGCAACCTTCCAAAGTATCCAATTATTTGGTACTGGCGATCCAAAACTGATGGCTGGCGGTATTTCTATGGCGCTTATCACTACAGTTCAAGGTCTGGTTGCTGCTCTGCCGTTAATGTTAATGCATGCAGTGGTTGTTGCCCGTAGTAAGTCAATCGTTCAGATCCTTGAAGAGCAAAGCGCTGGTATTATCGCAGCACATGCTGAGAAGAGGGCTGACTAATGACGCTATACCTGATGGACATTTGGGATTCCGTCAGGGGCTTCATGGCCTCCGGAGGCGACGTCCTCTGGCTTGTAGCGGGTGTTCTGTTCTTAATGTGGGTATTGATGCTTGAGCGTTATTGGTATCTTAATTGGATATCACCAAAGCAACATAAAGCAATCATAGCTGCATGGGACGCCAGAGAGGAAACGACCTCTTGGTATGCACACCGCATCCGTGAAGCTTGGATGTCCCAAGCAAAGCAAGATTTGAATGCACGTATGCTGATTATTAAAACCTTAGTGGCAATTTGTCCAATGATAGGTTTGTTAGGTACCGTAACAGGTATGATTTCAGTGTTCGATGTGATGGCAGTTCAGGGGACGAGTAATGCTCGTTTGATGGCGGCTGGTATTTCAATGGCGACTATGCCTACGATGGCAGGTATGGTTGCAGCATTATCGGGAGTATTCTTCAGTACTCGCCTCGATGCCAAAATGAAAATCAGTTTAGAAAAGCTAAAAGACAGCATGCCGCACCACTAGAGAGAGATTGAACATGGCACGTAAAAAGCATTCCAGTATAGATGAGGAAGCGCAAATTGATATGACACCGATGCTCGACATCGTGTTCATCATGCTAATCTTCTTCATTGTAACAACGTCATTCGTGAAACCATCTGGTTTGGACTATAACAAACCAAAAGCTTCACAAGCGACTTCGAAGCCTTCGGCTAACATCTTTATCGGCGTCAGTAAAACGGGCGTGATCATGATGGAAAACCGTCAGGTTGATATCGAACGTGTAACAGCAAACGTTGAGCGTATGCTGGCAGAAGCTCCTGAAGCAGCTGTGCTGATCCAGGCAGACAAAGATACGCAACACGGCTTAGTTGTTAAAGTTCTAGACCAAGTGAAAGCAGCTGGTATAGATAAAATTTCGGTATCTGCGGGGAACGATTAATATGCTAAGAGCACTAGTATCGATCATTATTGGTGCTGCTGTGACTTTTGGTCTGTTCGCTTTTATGGCGTTCTTGGTCGGTGGCGGCGCACAGCGCGGCGAAACATCGGCCGAGACCCCTGTAATTGAAATCACTATGGATAGACAGGATTCAAAAGCACAGAATAAGCCAAGGGTAGTGCCTAAGCCACCACCACCACCAGAGCAACCACAGAAGCCTGATACAACGCCACCTGATTCATCAAGTAATATTGATACAGCAATGTCGTTCAATATGGGTGGTGTAGAGGCTGGTGGTGCAAGTACTGGTTTTAAATTAGGTAACATGATGACTCGCGATGGTGATGCTACGCCTATCGTTCGTATCGAACCACAGTATCCAATTGCTGCGGCTCGTGATGGTAAAGAGGGTTGGGTACAACTTCGCTTCACTATCAACGAACTCGGTGGTATCGATGACGTTGAAGTTATTCAAGCAGAGCCAAAACGTTTATTTGATAAAGAAGCGATCCGAGCACTGAAGAAGTGGAAGTACAAGCCAAAGATTGTTGATGGCAAGCCACTGAAGCAACCAGGTCAGACGGTTCAGCTGGACTTTACCTTAGATAAAGGAGGCAAATAACGATGCGTAATGTTAATAAAATCGCAGCTCTATTATTGCTTTCTATTTGTGGCGGATTATCTGTTTCATCTGCGGTAGCAGCTGAAAAGTGTGAGATCGATAAACGTCAATCTAAAGCTGTAGGTGAAGGCGCTGCGAAAAAAGTTCAGAAGTCGTTTGAAGCTTATACTAATGGTCAACTGGACGAAGCCATTGCTATTTTGCTCGAAGCAAATGCAAAGAACGATTTCGATAAAGCCTATGTTGCACGCATGCTAGGTAACTTTTATGCCGAGAAAGGCAAAATGGATACTGCGATCAAGTACCTAAAACAAGCTGTTGAAGCTGATATTTTAGGTGGAACGGATCATGCTGCGACCATGCGTCTTTATGCGGATTTACTGTTACAAGAGAAGAAATTCAAGGAAGCAATTCCTTACTATTACAAGTGGATGGATTTTACTTGTAAAGCTGACTCTCAAATTTATCGTCGTATTGGTATTGCACACTCTGAGCTAAAACAGTGGGATAAAGTGATTGAAGTGGCCGATAAAGGTCTTTCATTAGCTGAGACTCCTGATAAAGGCTTATATCAGATGAAGCTAACTTCTTACTTCAATCAAAAGAAGTATAAGAAAGCTGTTGGCGTGTTAGAAGTCATGGTGCCATTATTCCCGGATGATGGCAGATTATGGGTTCAATTAGCGCAGTTTTATCTGATGGTTGAAGACTATGACAAGTCTCTTGCAACTTACGATTTAGCTTATAGAAATGGTTTCTTAGATAGTGCGGGTAACATTACTCGTTTAGCACAATTGATGGCACAGAAAGGTGCTCCATATCAAGCCGCTAAAGTCTATCAGAAGCATATGAAATCGGGCTTGATCGCTGAGGATGCTAAGTCTCTAGAGATTTTGGCTGGTTTTTATCAGAATGCAAAAGAGTTTAAACAAGCCGCTGAGTATTATGGTAAAGCTGCAGCTATCAGCAATGATGGTAAGACTTACTTGAAACAAGGTCGCTTACTGAACTTGAATGAACAATACACTGCAGCGATCCCTGTGCTTGAAAAAGCCATATCTATGGGTATTGATCATCCTGGCGAAGCAAACTTCGAATTAGCTTTGGCTCATTTAAGTTTGAAACAGTACAAGTCAGCTTATAACCGTGCAGTCTTAGCTGCCAACGATAAAAAGACTGAGAAGAGTGCAAAAAGCTATATCTCTTATATCAAAGAGAAAGCACGTATGCATAACATCACACTGTAAGTGCTTGGCAGTTTAGTATCAGATTTGAAAGCCCCGTAAGGGGCTTTTTATTTGATGTAATTTAATGTCAAAAATTTACTGTAAGCGGATTAAAGCTTGAGATTGATCATGATTTTTTTCAAGATCTTGTGAGAGTTGGCTGACATTACTGAAGAGCGATTCGATTTTGTTTTCTTGCGTTGGCAAGCAAATGCAGGCGGCCAGTTTATAATCGATTGTCAGTTTATGATTTTTACCAAAATTTTGATTGAAATCAGAAATTTGTTGTTCTATTCGTTTTAACACCACCTCAGCTCCCTCCTCATCTATGTTGAATAAACCCAGTGCGAAGTGATTATGATCAAGTCTAGCTATCATATCTGTTGCTCTTAATAGTGCTTCTTGCACTTGTTTGGTAAAGAATTCGAGTAAATGGGGTTGTTTGACGGTTTCATGAATGTGAGGGCACAGATACAATAGTGCCAAGCTTTGGTGTTCTCTTATATGACGATGCCATTCTCGGTTGAATACTTCCATGAAATAGGTTTGGTTATAGACTCCAGTTTCTGGATCCCTGAAACCTGAGTTGCGGAACGAGTAGATCATAGATTAACTCCGATAGCAGACCTTGAACTAAGTATAGAAACAGTTCTGCAATAGCGGGCCAAAAAGGAGAAATAATAAAATGAAATTGGGTTTATTGGCAGGATCGATAGCGTTAATCTTTGCCCTTCAAGGTTGTTCTAAGCCTGAAGCCACGGCAGTTCAAGAAAACAGTCAATCAAATGCCGTTGCTGAGCAGGGCGAAACACAAACAGCAGAGCAGCGCTATTTATCGCTAGTGGATGCTTATTTTAAAGATTACCTAAAGCTTGAGCCTATTTACGCTACTTTTGTTGGTGTTAATGACTATAACGCTGATTTCGGCGGTGATTTAACTGAGGATTACCTCAAGGCTCGCCATGATCTTAACACTCACTATTTAGCCCAGGTGCGCGCGATAGATCCAAAACAACTGCCCGCGGATCTACAGTTAAGTTATGACCTGTTTGTCTATGACCGAGATATGGCGTTAGTTGACGAAACTTTCCCTTCACGTTTTATGCCGATAAGCCAGTTCTATAGCACTGTCATTACTATGGTGCAGCTTGGGAGTGGCGAAAGTGCGCAACCTTTTAATACTGTCGATGATTATCGTAATTGGGAACAGAGGGTTGATGGTTTTATCAAGTGGGTAACGCTTGCTGAAAATCGGATGAATCAAGGCATTGAAAGTAAAGTGGTGCTACCGCGGGTGTTAGTAGAGCGCATTATTCCCCAGTTAGACGCTATGCTAACGACTGATGCGACTCAGAGTATTTTTTACTCACCCATTCAACATTTCCCCGAGAGTTTTTCTGAGCAAGATAAAGCGGAATTGACAGCTCGTTACCAAGCCATGATAGCCGAGCGTATCGTGCCAGCGTTAACGAACTTGCGTGATTACTTTAAGCAAACCTACTTACCTAAGTCGCGGGCGACTGACGGCTGGTCTGGTTTGCCTAACGGCAAAGCTTGGTATCAGCATCTGGCGAACTCACATACGACCACCACTATGTCTGTGGATGAAATTCATCAAATTGGCTTAAGTGAAGTGGCGCGAATTTTATCTGAGATGGATAAGGTACGTGAGCAAGTCGGTTTTAAGGGCGATTTAAAGGCATTTTTCGCCTCTTTATCATCCGAACCTCAGTATTTCTACAGCGACCGTCAAGGTTTGATTGATGGTTATATGGTGTTGAAAGATAAAATCAATCAAGTGCTCCCTAACTACTTTAATGTGATGCCTAAAGCTGATTACGTGGTTAAGCCAGTTGAAAGTTTCAGAGAGCAATCTGCAGCGGGTGCTTCTTACGAGTCGCCAGCGGTGGATGGCAGTCGTCCAGGCGTGTTCTATATCAACACTTATAATCTTAAGGCGCAGCCAAAGTGGGGCATGACGACCTTATCTTTACATGAGGCTGCTCCTGGGCATCATTTCCAAATTGCGATCAAGCAAGAGTTAACTGGTGTGCCTGAGTTCCAGCGTTTTAGTGGTTATACGGCATTCGAGGAAGGTTGGGCACTTTATGCTGAGTACTTAGGTATTGAGATGGGCTTGTTTACTGATCCTTATCAGTATTTTGGCAAGCTTTCCGATGAAATGCTGCGTGCGATGCGCCTAGTGGTGGATACTGGTCTTCATTCAAAAGGCTGGAGTCGTGAACAAGCGATTCAGTACATGAAAGATAACTCGCCGATGGCTGAAAGTGACATAGTCGCTGAAGTGGAGCGCTATATGGCAATCCCTGGTCAAGCTTTGTCTTACAAAGTCGGCCAGCTGAAGATCCTGGCACTGCGCGCCCGCGCTGAAAAAGCCTTGGGCGATAAATTTGATTTAAAAGCGTTCCACGATCAAATCCTCACCTCAGGTTCATTACCTATGGCGGTTATGGAAAATAAAATTGACCGTTGGATAGCGTCTAAACAGGCTTAGCCCGTAATTTGCCGTTATTTGACTTTGATGTGAATGACGGCATTTTAAGACTTTTTTATTCAACAGAAAGTTTTTATACTGTTGATTCAAAACCTGTTAAAACGGATGTTTTAATGGGAATATCAATGATATTTGGGGCAAATGTCTCATGATCCTCACAGGAGTTTTACTATGGTCCAGGCAACAGCAAGACATTTGTTAGTTAGCAGCGAAGAGCAATGCCAAGCGCTGAAACAGCAAATATTGGAAGGCGCGGATTTTGCTCAAATTGCTCGCGCGCACTCTTCTTGCCCATCAGGTGCCCAAGGCGGCGAATTGGGGTCATTCGGTCCTGGTATGATGGTGAGAGAGTTTGATGAAGTTGTCTTCAGCGCGCCATTAAACGAAGTGCAAGGTCCAGTTAAAACGCAATTTGGTTTTCATTTACTAGAAGTGACCAGCCGCGCGTAAGTTTTACGGCTTATTTGATACAGCTTGTTTGATACGGCAGCGTTTGCTGCCGTTTTTGTTTTATCTGCTCATCACGGAGTCACTATGCTGGAACTCTACACCGATAGATTGAAACTCAGGAGCTTACAAGATAGCGACTGGGAACATTTTTATGCGTTGCACAGCGATCCTGAGATTAATCGCTATGTGCGAGTGCCAGAGTCGCAAGAGGTGATCCGCAGTAAGTTTCAGCAGCGCTCCGATACTTGGTTTTACGGTTCAGGCGATTGGCTCACCTTAGTGATTGAGACCGTCGATACAGGGCAATTTGTCGGATTAACAGGCCTTTATTGTCAAAGCCTTGATGAGCAGCGTGCAGAAGTGGGTTACTTACTGGCCGCAGAGGGCCACGGCAAAGGTTATGCGACTGAGAGCTTAATGGCGGTTATTGATTGGGCCTGCTTAAGTTTTAATGTGCATAAATTTGTTGGTCATTGCGCCAAAGATAATCATGCATCGGCGCGGGTTCTTGAAAAGTGTGGCTTCAGGTTTGAAGGCTTACTCAGGCAGCAATTCAAAGTCGGTGATAACTGGCTCGATGAATCGGTCTTCGGCTTACTTGCCGATGAAAGACGTCTCTAGCCAAATTATCTTCAGCGGATTTTATGCGGTGCTGGTATAATGCCGCAGGTTTATTTTTAGAAGGCGTGTATTAAGTGGCGCAAATTAATCAATTGGCTTTGCATTCTGGCGAAGATTTCATTGAATTGTACAAAGTATTAAAAGTGCAGGGCATGAGCAATGCCGGCGGCGAAGCCAAACATTTTATCGAGGAAGGTCAAGTCACAGTGAACGGTGAAGTTGAAACTCGTAAGCGTAAAAAAATTATTGCGGGCGATATCGTCAGCTTTAATGGTGAATCAGTTCAAATCATTGCGGCAGAATAAGCCTGAAACAGTGGAGCAAGATATGCAATTTCCAGATGATGACAATGGTAAAATGCTGGCCGCAATGGCTGAAGCAGGAATCGATTTAACAAAAGAGTTAGATGTTGATTTCTTTTTGGTTTTTGATGACCAACGTGATGCTGAAACGGCGTTAGAAGAACTCACAAATTCTGACTTGCAAGGCGAGCTTGAGCTGAATCTGAATGATGAGCTGGGCAAGTGGGAAATCATTGTTTGCCTCAATATGGTACCTGATTACGACACTTTGGTTGAGCAAGAAGTCATGTTGAATGATTTTGCCGCTGAATTCGGTGGCATGACCGACGGTTGGGGCGTAATGCAACACCAAGACGGTGATGACGAGTTTATGGAAGATGATGACCATGAGCATGTCCACGGTGCTCATTGCAATCACTGATGCTGATTTGCTTTGACCTTTGAGTCTAAAAAACCACCTTCTTGGTGGTTTTTTATTGCCGTTTTTTTGCGCCCATTTGTTGCACTTGTTTTCAGTACTCAATAGTCTTATTTTGCTCACATAGCGTTATTGCACTTTGCTGGAATGGTGACATTCCAAATGTTGTTTAGTGGCGATAAGGGGCAAACACTTCTAACAACCAGTCGATAAAAGCTTGGGCTTTTAACGGCAGGCTAGGGGATTTGGGTGTGAGCAGGTAATAGCGATAGGGGCTGGTAAAAGGGGCGTCAAAGGGAATGACTAAACTGCCGTTTGCCAATTGCTCTTCGATAAAAAATCGCGGAATAAGCGCTGCCCCCATGCCACTCGCGGCGGCTTGGCTCAGCATGTAGAAATGCTCGACGCCAAAGGTTTGTGCTTGAGTGAGTGTTAGGCCCACTTTTTCTGCCCAATATTCCCACAGTTCGGGTCTTGTCGTGTGTTTCAGTAAGGTGACGTGATTGATATCTTTGATATTTTGCAGTTTTGGCGCTAACGAAGGCGCGCAAACCAAACACAAATCCTCATCCATCAGTTTGATATAATTCGCGCCCTTAGGAATAGCTGTGCAGCTGCGAATCGCAATATCATAACGGCCTTGGCTAAAGTCCACGGCAAAGTCACCAATCGACAAATCGACATAAAGGTGCGGATGGCGTGACTTAAACTGCTCCATTCTCGGGATGAGCCAATTAATGGTTAAGCTTGGCAGCACATTGATGGCTAAGGTTTGTGGCTTAGAAGGCTGGCGGCGTAGGTCACTCGTTGCACTTGACAGGGTTTGCAGCGCGGCTTGGACATGGGGCAAATAGCGCTTGGCTTCATCGGTTAAACTGACTTTTTTATGTAAGCGCACAAAAAGCGCAAAACCCAAATAATCCTCTAATACTCGGATTTGTTTACTGACCGCACCATGGGTGACATGCAACTCCTTGCTTGCCAGTGTCATACTTTGCAAGCGCGCGGCGGCTTCAAAAGCGCGGAGGGAATTGAGTGGCGGCAGTTCGGTCAACATTTTATCTCCTATAACTGGGCAAATCCGAACCGGATTATAGATTTTGCGTGAGTTTAGCTCACGCAGTGGCGACAATAACTCCTTTGCGTTTATTTGGCAAACGCAGTCTAATGCTCAGCAATTACTCCATTTTTTATCTGAAGAATAATAAATCATTATGGAATTTGAACTGACTCTACAGATCGCAGCGATACTTTTTGCCGTCGCTATGGTGGCTGGTTTTATCGACTCTATCGCCGGTGGTGGTGGCTTGTTGACGATCCCTGCACTCATGTGGGCAGGCTTGCCGCCTGCGGTTGCCTTAGGCACAAATAAGCTACAGGCCTGTGGTGGTAGTTTTTTTGCGAGCTTGTATTTCGTCCGCAAAGGGTTAGTGGATCTTAAATCCGTTAAATTAGCCTTGTTTTGTGCGTTTATTGGCGCGGCGTTAGGCACGATTCTCGTTCAACTCGTCGATACTAAAGTGCTGGAATTAATGTTGCCATTCTTGATTTTGGCAATTGGTTGTTACTTCTTATTTTCGAAAAAGATTTCTGAAGACGATAAGCATCAAGTGCTGACACCTACCGCATTTGCTTTTACTGCTGCTTTAGGCGTGGGATTGTACGATGGTTTTTTTGGTCCTGGTACGGGAAGCTTTTTTGCGCTGGCATTTGTATCGTTGGCGGGGTTTGGTCTGGCGAAGGCGACTGCCCATGCAAAACTACTTAATTTCTCAACCAATATAGCTTCGCTGATTTTCTTCGCCTTGGGTGGTAAAGTGATTTGGTTATTGGGGTTAGTCATGCTGGCTGGGCAAGCGATTGGTGCGACTTTGGGGTCACGTTTGGTTGTGACTAAAGGCACTAAGATCATCAAGCCGCTAGTGGTCACTATGTCCCTTGCTATGAGCTTTAAACTCCTAGCAACGCAATATCACTTGTTCTAATAGATTGTTTATTATTAATAAATTTAGCCTTAAGCGGTGAATAAGTTAATCTTGGCGCGTAAGCTTAAGTTAATTGATATTATCTGAGTGATGCCCTCCTTGGCTTAAAAGTGAAGCTGAGGTGGAAATCGCTCAGAATATCCTCTAAAGATGATCTAAATATCCCTCCTACTTTGCAATAGGTGTACTCTTTCAAGGTTTTTGAATAGTATAACTTGTCAATTTTAATGCACTTTTTAGGCTTCTCACTTTTCTCTGTGCATGTAAACGCGATGTTTTTATTTAATACGATTTAACCCGATTTACATGCGTGCAGTGTTTATCTCGTGTGCCTTCTTTTTGCATTGATGTGCTGGTACATACTCGGGTTTAGCGCTACCACTTCTTTAAAAGAGCGATTATGAAATTTATCCATACCTCGGACTGGCACATAGGTCGTCAGTTACACAATCAGTCATTACTGGATGATCAAGCCTTTGTGCTCGAGCAAATTATTGCCTTAGCAGCTGAGCATAGGGTGGACGCTGTGATTGTGGCGGGGGATATTTATGACAGATCGATTCCGCCAGCAAACGCGGTTGCGCTGTTAGATGATGTACTCAACCGTTTAGTACAAGATTTAGGCCTGCAAGTGATTATGATTGCTGGTAATCACGATGGTCACGAGCGCTTAGGGTTTGCGGCAAAACAAATGGCGGCAAGTGGCTTATATATTGTGGGGCCCTTGAGTGCTGACATTCAGCCTATTACTTTGTCGAGCACAAGTGGTGATGTGGTTTTTTATCCCTTGCCTTACGCTGAACCAGCAACAGTGCGGCAAGTGTTTGAGTGTGAGGTATCGAGCCACGAAATGGCCATGGATGTATTGCTTGAAAAAGTGCGCCAGCACGATAGCCAAGGCTTACCCAAAGTGGTGATAAGCCATTGCTTTTTGGATGGTGGCAGTGAGTCAGAATCAGAGCGGCCGCTCAGTATTGGTGGCGCCGATAAAATATCGCCAAAGCTCTTTACTGAGTTTGATTATGTTGCCCTTGGGCATTTGCACGGACCGCAATACAAAGGCGCCGAGCATGTGCGTTACTCAGGCTCGATTTTGAAGTATTCCTTTAGTGAACAATATCAACACAAGTCGGTGACCTTAGTTGAACTAGGCGCGCAAACGCCGATTGATATCCGTTTATTGCCGTTAACCTCGCTGCGTGATGTTCGCATCTTAGAAGGGGAGTTAGACACCTTACTCGCCCAAGGTAAAACGGATATCAAGCGTGAAGATTACCTTATGGTCAGGCTTCTCGATAAACATGCCATTTTAGACGCTATGGGCAAACTCAGGGCGGTCTACCCGAATGTGCTGCATTTAGAGCGTACAGGCTTGATGGCGGGGCAGCCGCAAGTCGCCTTGAGCCGGGACCATATCAAAAAAGGTGAGATGGACATGTTCTGTGACTTTTTCTCTCAAGTGTCTGGTGAATCCTTAACGCAAGCACAGCAAGCCGTGATGGATGAACTCCTGACTAAGCTACACAATGAGGAGCGTCAAGCATGAGACCCCTTAGCCTTTCCATGTCAGCCTTTGGCCCTTTTGCATCGACTCAAACTCTTGATTTTACAGCCCTTGGAACTAATCCGTTATTTCTCATCAACGGCCCTACTGGTGCGGGTAAGACGACCTTGCTCGATGGCATTTGTTTTGCGCTTTATGGAAAAACCACAGGTAATGAGCGTGAAGGCAGCCAAATGCGCTGCGATATGGCCGACGATAGTCTACTAACAGAAGTCACTTTCAGTTTTCAGCTCGGTAGTAACAGCTATCGTATTCGCCGGGTGCCTGAGCAAGACAGAGTTAAGAAAAGCGGTGACGGCTCGACAGTGCAAAAGCCTGAAGCACAGCTCTATAAAATTGACGCCGATGGCAATGAAAGCTTGTTAGTCGCTAGCAAAGTGTCCGAGGCCACCGCTGAGATTGAAGCCTTAACTGGGCTCGATGTGGAGCAGTTTCGCCAAGTGATGGTACTGCCTCAGGGTAAGTTTCGCGAATTACTAATGGCGGATTCTAAAGCGCGCGAACTGATATTTAGTCAGTTATTTCAAACGTATATTTATCGCCGGATTGAAGATACCTTAAAAAATAAGGCTGCCGATATCAGCGCCTTAGTGAAAGATCAACGTAGCCGTCGCGATGGTATTTTGCAAAGTGCTGGCCTAGCATCCGATGACGAGCTTAGCAGCGAATTAGCTAAGCTCACGTCTGAACTTGTGCTCGCTCAAAGTGCCAAGGAACAGGCATTACAACAGCAACAATTAGTGATTAAAGCCAGTGATGCCGCCCAGCATCTACTGGCCGAATTTGCACAATTGGATACCTTAACTCAAACGGCAGCCGCGCTTGAGGCACAGCAAGAAAGTATCGCTGCACAAACCCAAAAGCTGGACTTAGCCAAACAAGCGCAGCGTTTAGCGCCTATGGTTGAGGTGTTTTTAGCCCGTGAGCAGGAAGCAAAAGCCGCCAGTCTCGCCTTTAACAATGCGCAAACGGCACTGAATCAGGCCAAGCAAGCCTTTGATGATGCCGAGCTCAAAGCACAAGATTTGCCTGTGTTGGAAGCGTCGCTACTGGAACTGGAACAAACCAAACAACAACTGAATGCGCTTGGGCCACAACTTAGGGAACTGGATAGACTCAATAAAACCCTAGAGCAAGAGCAAGCGCAGTTAGTTAGGGCTAAAGCACAGCTTCAGAACAGTAAAAATGAGTTAACCGCAGTCATTCAAAAACGGCGTGAATTGGAATTGGCTTTGTCACCATTGCAGGCCAACAGCGACACTCGCCTCTCATTGCTACAGGCGCACCAGCAGCAACAGCAGTTATTGTCGACTTATCAGCAATGGCAACAAGTGGCGGCAAGGGTATCGTCGACACAGGCAAAACTTGCCAATGCAAAAGCGCACGGACAACAGCTCAATGCCCAGCATCAGCAAGCACAATTTGCACATAAAGCCTTATTAATGACTTGGCACCAAGGACAGGCAGCCATTTTAGCGCGGCAATTACAGCAAGATGAACCTTGCCCCGTCTGTGGCAGCCAAACTCATCCGCAGCCAGCACAGAGCCAAGAGCCGCTCCCAAGCGATGAAGCGCTGCAATTGGCCCAAGACGCTGAAACAACGGCCCAAGAAGTCCTGAGCAAAGCCAGAGCGGAATATCGCGGATTACAGACTCAATTAGAAACCTTGCAGCAACAAGCGCAAGAACTCGCGGCCCAATTGGGCACTGCGGTTGATATGTCGTTAGATGAACATACGCATACCTTGTCGCAATACGCTTTCGCACTCAGACAAGCTGAGCAAGCTCATCAAGATTTACAGCTGTTACAGCAAGAAATTGTCTTGTTGCACGCGCAGGAAACGCATCTGCAACAAAAGCTGGAGCAAGGACAAACACACGATAGTGCGCTGCAATCTAAAGTGGATTTATTGCAGGGGCAGTTAGCACACATGCAACAAAGCGTCCCACCTGCGCTTGCAACGCTTGAGGCATTAACTGCTGCTATCACGCAAAACCAGCAACAGATAAACCAGATCAAACAACAGATTGCTGAGGTGAGGGCGCTTCAGCAACAAACGGGGCAAACCTTTGTTGCAGCTAAAGCAGCATTGAATGGTGCCGAAAATACCGCTGAGGCGGCATTAGCCCAGCAAACGCGTGCCCAGCAGCAACTCAATCAGCAATTAGTCGCAGCGGGATTTACCGACCAACTAGCCTTATTTGCGGCCATGCTGGATGAAGATCAACTGCATGTATTAGCCAGCGAGATTGAGGCTTACCAGCAGCGCAGCGCTTTGACTAAGGCCCAGAGTGAACAGTTAGCGCTTAAGCTTAAGGATAAAGTACCGCCCGATAGCATTAAGCTCGCTGCCGAGCTTGAGTCTGCGCAGCAAGCATTATACGCAGCAGAGCAGGCATGGCAGTTACTTCACACTCGAACAGTACTACTGACACAAACCCAAACCCAGCTCAGTATTGCAGATACGAAAGCTAAGGCGTTAGATGATGAATATGCGGTTATCGGCACGCTTGCCGATGTGGCGAATGGGAAAACCGGCAATAAGATCAGTTTGCAGCGTTTTGTATTAAGCGTACTGCTCGACGATGTGTTACTCGAAGCGAGCCATAGGCTGCATCTGATGAGTAAGGGACGTTATCGCTTGCTGCGTAAGGAAGATAGAGCAAAGGGCAACAAGGCGTCTGGGCTCGAGTTAGAAGTGGAAGATGCCTACACCTCAAAAGTGCGCCCTGTGGCAACCTTAAGCGGCGGCGAAAGTTTTATGGCGGCCTTGTCCATGGCGTTAGGGTTATCCGATGTGGTGCAAGCTTATGCGGGAGGGATAAAACTCGACACCTTATTTATCGATGAAGGCTTTGGCAGTTTAGACCAGGATTCATTGGAATTGGCGATTCGAACCTTGATGGATCTGCAGTCTTCTGGTCGCATGATAGGGGTGATCTCGCACGTTTCTGAGATGAAAGAGCAGATAAATACGCGCATCGACATCAATAAAACCTCACATGGGAGCGAAATGACGATAGTTTTGCCTTAGTCGCTCGTTCTCCCTGTGTACGATAAATAACATTCTGTTTTATATATGTTATTTATTGTGACACCTGCGTGTTTAACATTAGGATAATGTCCACAAAGTCAGTTGAAAATGCCAACTGACGCATGTTTCTTGTTAATAGTCAGGTAAAAGTACGAAATAGCATTTGTCATAATGGGATTTTTGGGATAAGTTGGAAAAAATTCGGGCTTCCCTCATAGGGACTGGTTCAAAAATAAAACGCAAAGTTAACGAAAGGTGAAAAGCGTTGCAGACAGGCAAACCCAACTTTATCAACTTATCGCAAACCCGTTTGCAGAACTTATCATCGACCCAAAAAAACATTCTATTAATGGGTGGTTTGTTGATTGGCGCTGCTATGCTAATGCCGAATAATGGTCATGTTGTGCCTACTGCTCAGCGTATCCCAGTTGTCCTCGATATTGAAAATATTCTCCCTCAAGTTTCTGAACCTGAAGTTCAAGACCAAGCGACCCTTATTAATAACGCGCCTCAGTTTGAGCGAATTATTGTTTCTGGTGATACCTTAAGTGGGTTATTTTCGAAAGCGGGTGTTGATCAGCAGACCATGTATAAGGTGTTAGAAGCTGATTTAAATATTTTGGCACTCGATACCTTATTGCCCGGTAACAGAATGCAATTTTGGCTCGATAACGAAGGCCAATTACAGAAATTAGAACTTTATTTTAACGCCGCTCGCCAAGTGGTGTTTACGCGTTATGAAGATGGCAGTTTTAATGTTGAAGAAGTCAACGTTGAAGGTGTTTGGCAAAATCGTATTATATCTGGCGATATTAAAGGTTCATTTTACGTCTCTGCACAAAAAATGGGTTTAGCTGCGGCAGACATTCAGCGGATTGAAGATTTACTCAAAGAAAAATTGAATTTCGCGCGTGATTTACGTGTTGGCGATAAATTCTCTGTTTTGGTAAATGATCAATATGTTGAAGGTGAAGCGACGGGCAGTAGCCAAATTTTAGGCGTGAGTATTAAAACTGGTCGTTCTGAAATTAGTGCATTTCAATATACAGACGGCAGTTATTACGATGCCAAGGGCCAGAGTTTAGTTCGTGCGTTCCAGCGTTATCCATTAGCTAAACAACCGCGCATGAGTTCCCGTTTTAACCCTTATCGTAAGCATCCAATTACTGGCCGTATTTCACCCCATAACGGAACCGACTTTTCAGTGCCTATCGGCACTAAAGTGATTGCTCCAGGTGATGGTGTTGTTAGTTTAGTGACTGATCACCAGTTCGCTGGTAAGTATATTGTGATTGACCACGGCGGTAAGTATCGTACCCGTTATCTGCATTTATCTAAGTCGCTTGTGCGTAAAGGTCAACGAGTAACACGAGGCCAAGTTATTGCTTTATCAGGAAATACTGGTCGCTCAACGGGCCCACACTTACATTATGAATTCCATATCAATGGTAAACCTGTTGACCCGTTGAAAGCGGATATTCCTATGTCTAGCAAGTTAGCGAATCAAGATTTACGCACATTTACCAATATGGTGAAGAGTCGTGAAGCTATGATGAACCTTGGCTAATAGAACTATGTCTTGCCATGTTTGAATAAACAATAGTACTGGCTTTTCTTGAAGAGTTTACCAATGCCGATGAAATGCAAATTTCATCGGCATTTTTGTTTCCATCATTCTTCTTGTTGTAGATATTTTTCTGCTATCACAAGTATTCTTACAAGTTGTAAGGAAGCTTTAAATTTATTCGATTCGCAGTAATAGCGATATACACAGAAGGGGATAAATAGAGCGGATGTGGTGAGCTTCAGTTAGGGTCTGATAGCGAGTTATTCTTTTGACTGTTAAGAGACTCAATTTGGCAGCTGATGACCTTTAAAGTAACTAGCACGCTTTATTAGGGACTGAACAGAACTAAATACCTAGCGTTAAATAGCGTCTATCAGCTTGCTTGGCGTCTTTGCATCACTTTTAATGCACACTTACACAGTTTACCTTTTAGAGCGGGACAGCCACCGCAGGGAGACTTTTTAAAAGGACGTAATGCAAAGCTGTGTTCTGTGGGTAAAGGAGTGAGCCGAGTAATCATAGTCGATGAAAATGTCGCATCGTTAGCGGCAATAAACTTAGCCTTTGCCCGTTTTAACTGTTTCTTGAGTGCGGATTTATCGCTATGGGCAAATTCTTGCTGTGAAATGTGCTTCGTGAGTAATTTGGTGAGGTGTTTGCGCTGAGCTTTTTTATTCGTCAAAGATTTATCAGTCAGGGTGTTCAGATGAGATAAGGATGGAATCGCTTTTCCTGAACTTGAAACAGATCTTGCCTGTGTTTTGAGTAACTTTTTAGCTTGTTTTTTACACCACTTGCTCAAAAGTTTATCGATATTCTGTTTCGTCATTGTCGTTAATGAATTCTGCAGCGTGAGATACTTCAATATTCTAAATGAAAACTATTATCAGTCAAGTTGTGGGTAAAAAATATACTAAGGTCAGGTGTCGGCTTTATCTGCGCAATAAGGGGATATGTTGGCGTCGATACAGGTCAATAATAAGCGTAAATCAAATTCAAACTGGTGATAATCCGGCTCCATATGAGTACACAAATTATAGAAAGCCTTGTTGTGATCTTTTTCTTTTAAATGGGCTAATTCGTGTACAACGACCATACGCAATAAGGGTTCCGGTACACGCTTCAAACGTGAAGAGATGCGAATTTCGTTCTTAGCTTTGATTTTATTGCCTTGAATTCGCGCGACGTAGGAATGTAAGCCAAGTGCATGATGACTAATGTTAATTTTGTCATCGAAGATCACTTTCGAGAGTGGTGACGACTGGCGTAAAAATTGGTTTTTAATCGCTTGGGTGTAGTCGTACAGCGCTTTATCGCTGCGAACGCTATGTATGACAGGATGACGTTTCAACAGTAGCTTAGGTAATGTGCCAGCATCGAGATGTTGCTGTACCTGCTGTTGAATATCTGGGCTGTAACCGTTTAAGTATTTTAATGGATTCATAGGGAATTTGGCTCCGAATGACTTCGGAGCCGTCATCGCATTACTTAAACTTTGCCGAAAATACGGCGATTTTGCTGGGCGTAAGCGGCTTCGAAAGCTAACTGCTGCACTTTTTTAAGATCTAAACTATCGAAATCAACCTGCGGTGGATTGCGCTTGTTTTGCTCTTTGATAGTGACAGGAGACAGTAAGCTGACAGGTAATTCACCTAATTGAATCGCTGCTTCAAGTTTAAAACTTGTGGCTGAGCCCGCCAATTTACCTTTTTGTTCACGTTCAATGATGACAACTTCATCAACGCGATAATCTTGCATAAGCTTATGAAAAGCGAAGTGAAACTCACGAATAGCTTCTGTGGTAGCAGATTGGGAAACGGTGAAAGACACCTTACGGCATTCTGGCACATTGAAGGTTTCACCTTCATAGCTCAATAAACTGATAATGGCTTCGCCACCTTTTAATTCAACACCACAAACTCTCATGTTACACCTTCAAAATATCGATAATAGCGCTATTGTAGCTGGAAATGACGTGAGGATCAGTGTTTACCCTGCGCTTTGATTCGCTTGGCGACAGACTGATGTGCTTAGTGCGTCAATTCCCAGTATTCGATCAGCCAATGTGTTGTGTATCAGAAATAAAATCTGATGTTAAATCCACCGGCATGTATGCTTTAATTTGTTCTAAACTTCTTCTGTATCATTGTCTTGCAGTAAATTCGCCGCAGCAGGCTTTTTACGCATTGGTGCATCGCCAATGTCCACGCCCGTGATAAAACGCTTATCCCGTGAAGGCGCCGGTGTGGCTGCTTTAGTTCTTTTGCTCTTACCTTTAGCAAGCTCGGCTTTAGCAACACGTTTTGCTGGTGTCTGTTTGGCTTTGCTTTTTAGACCACTAAATTTAGCTTCTAGACCTGGAATCGTACTGATCTCAAAGGTCTTTCTAAGGAACACTTGGACTTTCTTAAAGTTATCCCAATCTTTAGGCCCGACGAGCGATATCGCATCACCTTTCGCACCAGCACGGCCAGTACGACCGATACGATGCACGTATTCCTCGGCAAATTTAGGCATGTCGAAGTTAACAACTAAGGACACATTGAGCAAATCCAGACCACGAGAGGCGACATCGGTCGTCACTAGGACTTGTTGTTGGCCACGGGCAAATTGGTCCATGATTTGGTTGCGTGCGGCTTGCTTTAAATCACCGCTGAGTGCTGCGGTTGCAAAACCTTGCGCAGTTAATTTAGCGGCTAAGCGCTCTGTATCTGGGCGTGTCGCGGTAAAGATGATCACTTGCTTATGGGTTTCATCTTTGAGCAAACGGGCTAATAACGCTTCTTTATGGTCTAAGTGGTCACATAAGAAGATGCGTTGGTGAATGTCGTTATGCTCAGAGTGAGCCGCGCCAATCGCCACGTGCGCTGGATTTTTTAACAGCGTTGCCGCGATATCATTGATTTCGTCATGATCTAATGTGGCAGAAAACATCAGCGTTTGACGACGTTTATGATCGGCAGCATCGTTGATGGCTTTTAACTGCGGGGCAAAGCCTAAATCTAACATGCGGTCGGCTTCATCGAGCACGAGTAATTCTAAGCCATTTAGGAATAGATGTTTTTGCTCTAGATGATCGGCGATACGGCCTGGCGTCGCGACAATAAAATGCGGTTCTTTCGCTAGGGCTTTCGCTTGGTCGTTAAAGTTTTCACCGCCCAGAACGCTGATGGCCTTGTATTGGGTGTTGGCGACCAGCAGGCGAAGTTGACTATACACTTGGTGTGCTAGTTCGCGGGTCGGTAATAAAATCAATACTCTAGGATCGCGTTTTGACAGTGAGCGGGTAGAAATGACTCTTTGCAATGCGGGTAACAAAAACGCTAAGGTTTTACCTGAGCCAGTTTTTGATGACGCCATTAAATCTTTACCTGCCAATGCGATAGGCAGTGCTTGTTCCTGGATGGCGGTGGGTTCTGTGATCCCCATATGTTTTATGCTTTGAAGCAGACGCTGGTCCAGAGAAAAATCGGTAAATTGCAAAGGTATATCCCCTAAATCTTAGTAAGGGCAGATTATAGCCTTAATCGCCCTAACTCAGCTATCCACATCGATGATTATCTCTGCTTCACGCATGGATTTATCGCGAAAGTGTGTCATTTACACTTAGTTGCCGGCATTTGTTTACATCGATGTTACAAGTACTTAATTGCCTTGGCTTCACCAATTGACAGTGGATATGAAAGGATTTTACGTTATCGTGTAGTGGATTGAGTAACAGGAGAATGATTTATGGCTAACGGAACAACCCCTTCGGTTGGTATTGCCTTGGGCAGTGGCGCTGCGAAAGGTTGGGCGCACATTGGCGTGTTGAATGGTCTTGCCGCCATGGGGATCAAACCCGATAAAGTTGCGGGATGTTCGGTGGGCGCTTTAGTGGGCGCCGCGTACGCCCATGACCATTTACCTGAATTAGAAGAATGGGTTCGGAGTTTCTCGAGCTGGGACGTGCTTGGCTTGATGGACATTCGATGGCGTAAAGGCGGTCTTATCGGCGGTGATAAAGTATTTGATGTGCTGCAAGCTCGAATAGGGGATGTGAATATTGAGAACCTCAATCGTCCCTTTGCGGCGGTTGCGACCGACTTGTACTCCGGGCAGGAGATTTGGTTTACTGAAGGGGATTTACGTCAAGCGGTGCGCGCTTCTTGCTCTATGCCGGGGATTTTGGCGCCCGTGAGACAAGGTGACCGCTGGCTTGTCGATGGTGCTGTGGTGAATCCAGTGCCTGTTTCTGTCAGCCGTGCCATGGGCGTTGATGTGGTGATAGCCGTGGATTTATATGGTTATCATTCTGGTCGCATCCAAGTATTGCCGGTGAGCATGACGAGCCAAAAAAACGTTGAAGCTGAAATGGATATGCCTGCGCGACAAGAAACTGGATTTATGGATTTGTTTGCCCGTGGCCGAGATTATGTCAGCAATCTGACCGATAAGTTTTCACTTGGCACTAAATCGAATCCTGGCATGATTGCTGTAATGTCGCAATCAATGGGCATTTTAGAGCAAAGACATAAACGGGCGCGCTTGATGGGCGATCCGCCAGATATTTGTATTGTGCCTGAGGTCGGCAATATCGGCACTATGGAGTTTCACCGTGCCGATGAGGCGATTGCCGCTGGCGAGGCTGCCGTTGAAAAGGTGGCCCACTTGATTGAAGCTGCGATGTGGAAGGGCTAATCCGTTAAAAGATAAACAGTTGACTATCAAATAGAAACAGTCGGTACAACTCGCGTTATACCGACTTTTTTGCTATCTAAAACTGAGTCTTGTTATTTAAACAGAGCGTTTATGTCACTTTGATGGCGAGTTATGCCAATTTTACCAACATTTTACCGCGATTCTTACCTTCAAACAGACCGATAAAGGCATCAGGTGCTTGTTTAAGCCCTTGATAAATGGTTTGTTCAGCTTTGACTTTACCTTCAGCTAACCATTGAGCCATTTTCACTGCAAACTCAGGATAATGCGCCCAATGTTCGGATACGATAAAACCTTCTAACTTAAGTTTACGCATCACTATCAGGGCCAAGTTGTCTGGACCGGGTGTTGACGCTGTGTCGTTGTACTGCGAAATCATACCGCAAACGGCGATACGTCCATGATCTTTCATATTGCTCAGCGCTGCGGCTAAATGCTCACCACCGACGTTTTCAAAGTACACATCAATCCCTTCTGGCGCGGCTTTTGTGAGCGCTTGGGTGAGATTACCACAGGTTTTGTAATTGATGATGGCATCAACACCATAGCTTCGCAGCAATTCCGCTTTTTCATCTGAACCCACAGAGGCGATTACGCGAGCACCCATCAGTTTACCAATCTGGCAAGCAACACTGCCGACGGCGCCTGATGCGGCAGAAACAAACAGGGTTTCACCTGCTTTTAAATCTGCGATGCGAGTCAGTCCCGTCCACGCTGTCATGCCCGGCATACCCAGCACGCCGAGGAAATGTGAACTGTCTAATTCGGTTTGCGGCAGAGCGGTCAGTCCAGCCGTGTCGGTGACAGCGTGCTCGCGCCAACCTAACATACTGCTGACTTTAGTGCCTACTGGGAAATCACTGTTTTTAGACGCGATAACTTCACCAATCGCGCCGCCTTCTAAGACTTGATTCAAGGCGAAGGGCGGAACATAACTCTTACGATCTACCATGCGGCCGCGCATATAAGGGTCGACCGACATCCACAGGTTTTTTATCAACACTTGGCCATCGGCGAGCGGTGATAAGGATTTATTTACTAAAGCAAAGTTCTCTGCCGTAGGCATGCCTTCAGGGCGACTGGCTAAATGGATTTCTCGGGTTTC
Source organism: Shewanella sp. SP1S2-4 (assembly GCF_031932075.1). Taxonomy (NCBI): domain Bacteria; kingdom Pseudomonadati; phylum Pseudomonadota; class Gammaproteobacteria; order Alteromonadales; family Shewanellaceae; genus Shewanella; species Shewanella sp. SP1S2-4. Next base: position 7,525 of record NZ_JAUOET010000023.1, on the reverse strand, counting down.
AGTAATAGTGCTATTCATAAAAAATTAACCTTTTGTTTGTGCGCAAACTAACTGCGTCAACTTTACGTGGCTTCATGACACAATGCAAATACTTTGCGCGCAAACTAGATGCGATGGGGCGGATCGGATAAGATAGCGCTATGTTTGAATGACAGGCGCTTGAACGTGCAAAATTGTTTATCTCACCCAGAGCTCGAATTTACAGAGCAGAGTCAAAACCCAGACCCACATAACACAGAGGCACAGAACCTCGAGCCAAGTGATGCACTGTGTTTATCTGACAATGTGTGCTTCGCGCTATATTCCGCCAGCAATGCCTTAGTGCGCGCTTATCGGCCTTTACTCGAGGCATACGAGTTAACTTTCCCTCAATATCTGGTGATGCAAACCCTTTGGCGTCAAAATGGCTGTAGTCAAACCCAGCTATCGGCGGCGACTAAGCTCGATATGGGGACGCTAACGCCTATCGTTAAGCGCTTAGAGGTAAAAGGCTTGATCACGCGTTTGGCCTGCGTTGAAGATGAGCGGAAAAAATTGATCACTCTGACGACTCAGGGAGAGGCGATTAAGCATGAAGCCCTAGCCTTAAAGCAAACTTTACTGAATAAAGTGCAGATGGATGCCGAGGCACTCGATTTGTTGAGGCGGCAATGTCTTGCCCTTATTGAAGATTTACAGTCCTAGAGATAAAGCTACTGGTGCTGTTCGCTACCCGAAAATTCAGGCTCTGCATAGATTAATACTTGATTGGCTTAGTTTTTGCTTTAAAACTTTCATTGAGTCTTAGACGCCGAATTTTTGACGATGAATTCTATTTTAAACGCCTTCAATCTTAATCGCAGCAATACCAGCATCGCCGATGCCTATGGTGCCAATAGCCAAAAGACGAGTACGGCTAAAACCGATGCGACCACTGAGACCAAGAAAACTCAGACGGATGCCGCTAAACCCGACGCGGGTAAAGCCGATGAGATAGCGCTGTCGCCACGGGCGCAACGTGCACAGAAAATTCAGTCGATGGCGAAGGATTTTTTTGCCGATGGCAAATTTGGTGTCGCCGATATTCCCGCATTAGTGTCACGTTTACAAAAAGACGGCATTTTATCTGACGTGCAACTCGACCGTTTATCAAAAAACGGTATTACAGTTCCGAGCACAACCACGCCGAGTAAGCAGTCGCTGCAAGATTTCTTAGATGATGAGCTCAAATCATTAGCCAAAAAATCACCGAACAACCCCCTGATCAATACTTTGGTCGATGCGAAAAACGTTTTGACCAATATGGATGATGCTCAGTCGCCGGTGCTCGCTCAAAAAGCCACCAAAGTCCTTGGCCAATTAACGGATTATTTAAATTCCGAGCCACCGCTAACGGATGCTCAAAAACAGCAATGGCAGGGGCTTAAATCTATGATGCAACTCGCTTCGTCTATGGGCTCGCATCAGTCGGCATCGGGCCAACTCAGTAGTTATCTTGCACTCGCTAAGCGTTAATCTTGAGTTATGGAGCTTGATCATCACTGATTTCAGGCATCAACTAGCTGGGTTTAATCAGCAGGTCAAGGCGCAATTTTCAGATAATTGGGCCTAGCTGCAGTTCTGGTTTGTTCTTTTATTTCATCCTAAAAACTATGATCTGGATCATGGACGCCTCACCGTCGTTGTAGCCTAATGCTCTACATATTGTGTTTTATGTTTTTAAAATCACTAGATGTAGTGTTAATTTTTAGGCGAGATGGAGAGGAACTGAACAATGCCAGTCGTAATTAAGCGGGATGGTTGCCGCACACCTTTTGATGAAACAAGGATACGGGATGCAGTGAATGCCGCTGCAAACTCAGTTGGAATAGAGGATGGCGACTATGCAGCGACAGTGGCAGCGTGTATCAGTCAAAGCGTTGCGACCTTAACCGACGTTGATATCCATCATCTACAGGATGCGGTTGAGAATTTACTGATGGAAGGGCCGTATAAGTCCTTGGCGCGGGTTTATATCGAATACCGTCACGACCGAGATGTGTGCCGTGAAGCGACCAGTAAATTAAACCTCGAAATCCGTGGTTTAGTCGAGCAAAGCAATGCGGCGTTACTCAATGAAAATGCCAATAAAGATTCGAAAGTTATCCCAACTCAGCGGGATTTGCTCGCGGGCATAGTCGCCAAACATTATGCCAAGAGTCATATCTTGCCAAAGGACGTGGTTGCTGCCCATGAAGCGGGGGAGATCCACTACCACGACTTAGATTACTCGCCTTTTTTCCCGATGTTTAACTGCATGCTGATTGATTTGGCTGGTATGTTGACCCATGGCTTTAAAATGGGCAATGCCGAAATCGAAACCCCTAAGTCTATCTCAACGGCGACAGCCGTCACCGCGCAGATCATTGCCCAAGTGGCGAGCCATATTTATGGCGGCACGACCATCAATCGCATCGACGAAGTGTTAGCGCCATTTGTCGCTAAGAGCTACGACAAGCACTACCAAATCGCCCTGAATTGGCAGATCACCGACGCCAAAGCCTTTGCCACGGCGCAAACTGAAAAAGAATGTCACGATGCATTTCAGTCTTTGGAATATGAGGTTAATACCTTGCATACCGCCAATGGCCAAACACCGTTCGTTACCTTTGGCTTTGGGTTAGGCACATCATGGGAATCCCGCTTAATTCAGCAATCTATGCTGAAAGTACGGATGGCGGGATTAGGTAAAAATCGTAAGACGGCAGTTTTTCCTAAGTTAGTGTTTGCGATTCGTGATGGCATTAATCACAAAGCTGGCGATTGCAATTACGATGTCAAACAGATGGCACTCAAATGCGCAACTATGCGCATGTATCCCGACATTCTCAATTACGAGCAAGTCGAGAAAGTCACAGGTTCATTTAAAACCCCAATGGGTTGCCGCAGCTTTTTAGGCACCTATGAGGAAAATGGCGAGCTCGTGCATGAAGGACGTAATAATCTTGGGGTCGTTAGTTTAAATCTGCCGCGGATTGCCTTGGAAGCTAAGGGTGATGAAGCGGAATTTTATCATCTTTTAGATGACAGATTAGTCTTAGCCCGTAAAGCGTTAGATACTCGCATTGAGCGACTCAATGGCGTTAAAGCCCGTGTGGCACCAATCCTCTATATGGAAGGGGCCTGTGGTGTGCGTTTGCGCGCTGATGATGATGTTTCTCAAATCTTTAAAAATGGCCGGGCGTCAATTTCACTCGGTTACATTGGCCTGCATGAAACCATGAATGCACTCTATGGCACCCAAACCCATGTATTTGACGATGCACAATTGAGGGACAAAGCCGTCGCTATTGTTGCCTATCTTAAAGCCGCCACAGATGCGTGGAAGGCTGAAACAGGTTATGGCTTTAGTCTGTATAGCACGCCAAGCGAGAGCCTTTGCAGCCGTTTTTGTAAACTGGATGCGAAGCAATTTGGCCTAGTCACAGGCGTGACAGACAAGGGCTATTACACTAATAGTTTCCACCTTGATGTGGAAAAAAGTGTAAATCCTTACGATAAAATTGATTTTGAACAGCCATATCCTGCTATCGCGAACGGCGGCTTTATTTGTTATGGCGAATATCCCAACATGCAGCATAACCTCGAAGCGCTGGAAAACGTGTGGGATTATAGTTATAGCCGCGTGCCTTACTATGGCACTAACACGCCAATTGATGAATGCTACGACTGTGGCTTTACTGGCGAATTTAGCTGTACCAGTAAAGGGTTCACTTGCCCTAAGTGCGGCAACCATGAGCCAAGTCGGGTGTCAGTGACGCGCCGAGTGTGCGGTTACTTAGGCAGCCCAGATGCGCGACCCTTTAATTATGGTAAACAGGAAGAAGTAAAACGTAGGATCAAACACTTGTAACACTATTATTTTATTCTGCTTGTTAGACTTATTCCGTGGCATCACGTGGCATCAAATCAAATAGTGCCATGGGATAAGTCCCAATGTTAAAAGATGAAATGCACTATGAAGTACTATCAATGAATTACCATCAATATTTCCCTATCGATGTGGTCAATGGCCCTGGTACCCGTGCGACCTTGTTTGTCTCTGGCTGCGAGCACCAGTGCCGTGGTTGTTACAATCAAAGTACTTGGGATCCCCGTTCTGGGCATGTGTTTGATAGGACGATGGAAGATAGGATGATTGCCGATCTCAATGACAAGCGAATTCTACGCCGTGGTTTATCGCTCTCGGGGGGCGATCCTTTATTGCCTGTCAATCTCGGTGCCATTTTGGCGCTCGTCAAACGAGTCAAGAGCGAGTGTGCAGGTAAAGATATTTGGCTGTGGACGGGTTATGTGCTTGATGAGTTGAGTGATGAACAGCGCGCCGTGTTGGCCTATATTGATGTACTGGTGGATGGCAAATTTGAACAAAGTCTTGCCGATCCAAGTCTCGTATTTCGCGGTAGCAGCAATCAGATCATTCGTTTGTTATAAAAGCGGTAACGAGGATCTGTAACTTGCTGCTATAATCTCAGGCCTTGACACAGACGCTAGCATAATCAGGCTAAGATTTTACTGTGGCTAACTTAGGTAATTTAAGGTAACAGAATGAATTTAAAGCAAGAACTGCAGCAGCTCAACGATAAATTAGATAAATTTCGTCGTAAACTTGCTGCGGCTGAACAAAGAGGCGATGACGTCATTATTGCCCAGTTCAAGCGCGAAATCGCTGCAGTCACTAAGCAAATTGGCAGTGTGAAAGGCCAACAAACCCGCTTATTGAATAAGCAAGGTTCAGATATCAAAGGTTTGTCTTTCCATCGCGCTTTGACTAAAGATGAACAAGCGGACATGGGCAAACTGAAAAAGTCTGTCAAAGGTCTTGTGGTGATCCACCCTATGACGGCTATCGGCCGTGAAATGGGGCTAAAGGAAGTCACTGGATACGCGCCCGCAAAATTTTAATGTGGGTTAGGCTGTCACTGACACGAGATCGAGTGTCGATCACGTGTTTGTGCGCCTAGTACTTTATGCACTGCTTCGTTTTAATCCATTCCTTCGTGCTGCCCATCGAAAAGACATTCATGTTTGGTTTAGTTGATTAAAACACTAAAGTATTTCTGGATTGTTCAAAAACACTTTAGAATAGTGCGCTTAGTTGGCTAAGTGCCTAATCCTCGTTTGTTTCTAGGGATCTTATTCGTCTCATGGAATGAGAGTTGTCGTTAAGGTTAAGTATGTCGATAAAATATGTCGCGACGTCAAAGTTACCCACTCCTTGGGGCGTGTTTGCCATGCATGGTTTTGAAGATACAGAATCAGGCAAAGAGCATGTTGCGCTCACATTCGGTACGCTCAGTGCGGATGAACCTGTGTTGGGTCGAATTCATTCCGAGTGTTTAACTGGCGATGCGTTATTTAGCTTGCGTTGTGACTGTGGTTTTCAGTTACAAGCGGCGATGCAAAATATTGCAGAAACGGGCAGTGGCTTTATCCTCTATTTGCGCCAAGAAGGCCGTGGCATTGGTTTGTTGAATAAAATTCGCGCCTACGAGCTGCAAGATAAAGGTGCCAACACAGTTGAAGCTAACGAGCAACTGGGCTTCGAAGCCGATATGCGTAAATACGACATGATCAAACCTATGCTGGAACAGATAGGCGTGAAGCATGTGCGTTTGATGACCAATAACCCTCGTAAAGTGAAAGCGATGAAGGAGTTTGGCATCGAAGTGGTTGAGCGCGTACCGCTGCAAGTTGGTAAGAATCGTTACAACGAAGCCTACTTAAAAACCAAATCCACTGAGCTTGGACACATGATGTCTGAATATCATTTTATGGATGAAAATAAGTAGCTTTGTATTTATGATGGGTCGACCGATTGAGTCAGAAATGAGTAAGGTTTAAGTCAATTGAGCCATTTTTTCAGTCGGTTGCCATTATGTTTGTCGTCAACTTGCTTAGTATTTCTGAGCATAGTTCCTGCCGTTTTCGCCAATAGTGCATCCTCCGCCAATACGTTTACACCTGCGACACTTACATCTGCGTCTCAAGTGAATGATGCTGGCGTGACTGTCGATCCTGTTTCTATCAGTCACGCGCCTAGCAGTAATGCCAATGGCAGCAATCCGATAGAGTCGAGCAGTAATCCCAATTCTGTTTATGCCTTTGGCAGTTATCTCGGCACTGGGGTTTACCGCGCCGCCAACCAAAATGCGACCGTGGTCAGTATTCCGTTAAGTTTTGATTTAAAGAAAGATAGCGGAAGCCAGACTTGGTTACGTTTACCTATCTCCTTCGGCTTTTTTGATTATTTAGCCAAAGATATCACCGAAGGCGAGTTACCGTCGTCGATAGGTACTATGACCATTACCCCAGGTTTTGAGCACCACTGGCAGGCGAGCGAAAACACTCGAATGGAAGGGTATTTAGATATCGGTTTTGGTACTAACTTCGATAAAAACGATAACGTTGCCATTATCGCCTCTGGGATCAGTAGCTTGTATGATTTTACCCTAGCTGGGCAAGATGCGGTGTGGGTGTCGAGATTACGCTTTGCCGGGTACAGTGAGCACTATGGCAAGTTTGCCGATCAATTTGCGGTGTTACAAACTGGCGTTGATTTAGGATTAGCGCCGCGTTGGCAATGGTGGGATCTGCAGGTGCAACCAAGGATCTTTGCTGTGGGTTATTGGTATTTCAATGAGCTCAGATTTATCAGCGAGATAGAGCAAGATACCATAGTTTCAGGCAGTTATGAGGCTGGTTTTTCCCTCGCGTTTTCTAAGCCCCTTGGGGGCGAATTGCTGGGTGTTGATCGTATTGGATTCAGCTACCGGCGTGGCGATGGCTTGAATATTTGGCGTTTGATGTTCAGTTTTCCTATCTAAGTGGGGCCAACCAGACTGCATGAGCATAGCTGAACCCAGTTAAGAATATTCACCGCTTAATTTAAGCCGATGCCTTTTGGGCTTCACGCATCTTTTTCTCAGTTAATGTCGCTATCTGACTACTCAACTGCATGATTTGCTCTTGGATCATTTTACGTTGCTGATCAGCGGCCTCTGAGTCATCATTTTCAAGCTTGGCCAACATCTCTTGAAGTGCCTTTATTTGTTCTTTTATTTTTTGGATTTGCTGATCAATTAACGTCATAGGCTCTTCTGATGAGGCATTTTCGACTTCATTCTTTTTGGCTAAGGCTTTGTCTCTTAAGGTTGCGCCCACATCTGCGGATAAAGCCGCGCGGCCCGCATTAGAAATGGAGACTGTCTCTTGGGTATCTTGTGAGTCAGTGGACTCACTATTCGCCGTAGATGTTTTTGTTGCGGCTGGTGTCGCTGCGATATATGCGCTTGATACGGCGGTGAAACCTGAGCCAGTTGCGTTACTGTTTATTCCATTAATGTTCATTTAACACTCCATTCATGCAAATTTGGATCATGCTCCACTTCTATCGGCCATCAATTTGAAAACTGAAGTCACTTTTTGTCGCTCAGCCAAAAAGAGTGCTTGCTCATGGCTCACAGCCTCTTAGTAAACGCTATTAGCCACAATTAAATTAAAGGTG
>NZ_JAUOET010000022.1:0-73825 GCF_031932075.1 Shewanella sp. SP1S2-4 | reverse complement strand
TTGACTTACGTCAAACGGCTCAATGAATTCTGTCATTTGTTTCCGCTTTTAAAAAAGCGAAACCCAAATTATGTACATATTGCTATGAACACTCATTCATTGATTTAATTCTTTGATTACTCACTCGAAAGTAAAGTAATTTCGATTAACTCAACACCTGTGAGTGTCCACACAGATTTCTTGTTTTATCTTGTTAAAGAGCAACTCAATATCCGTAAGAGGACGTGAGTACCACACTGAGCGCCGAACGCTTCCAGTTGGCTAGGGCTGCGTATTCTACGCATTTCCCGTTTCGCGTCAAGGAGTATTTTTCAACTTCTTGCTGCGCTTGAATTAAATGCTTAAAAGCCACTCAATTCAACCTAACTCGTCAGCTGGCTTTAGCTGTCTGCCGTGTCAGTGGATGCGCATTATAGGGAGCAGGAGATTTTGTGCAAGGGCTTTTTGTAGGAAAATAACGATTAAGGGTTTAGACGTTTACTTATCAAACGATACGTATAAAAAAGGGGCTAAAAAGCCCCTTTATCTCGATTAAGTCTGGCAATATTTATGAGTCTCACTCAATTAGATCATCATAAATACTGTTATCTATGGACTAAAGAAGCGAGATTCTTGCTCAACTTCGACTTCTTCACCGTCGATATGAGTTTTCACTTTTATCTCGATGTTAGTAACTGAACGAGAAAGCTCAACCGGATCAACCCCAACGCTAATGGGTAACGTTAATACTTCGCCACCCGCAATAGTGACCGAAGTCGGACCGTACCATTTATAGTTGTCCAATCCTTCGACACTCATAGTGTATTCATGGGATTGTTCTGTCTTATTAAGAATCTTCAAGGTGAATGTGTTTTCAATCAAACCTTGGTTGTTCTCTCTATAGAGCTGGTTACGATCACGAATGATGTCCATACGTACTGGTGCTATGGTCGCACTGGAGTATATGAAGACTAATATCATCGCCATCAATACCACGCCATAACCGACAAGCTTAGGTCGCAGCACTTTTTGCTTTATACCTTCTAACTTGTTCTCAGTGGTATAACTGATAAGTCCTTTCTCGTAACCCATACGATCCATAGTTTGGTCACAGGCATCGATACAAGCGCCGCAGTTAATACACTCATATTGCAGACCGTTACGAATGTCGATCCCGGTAGGACATACCTGCACACACAAGTCACAGTCGATACAATCGCCAAGCCCTAACTCTTTAGGGTCATCTTTGCGTGAGCGCGGACCACGGGTCTCACCACGTTTAGTATCGTAACCCACGATAAAAGTATTCTTATCGAACATGGCCGCTTGGAAACGCGCATAAGGGCACATGTGGATACACATGATTTCACGCATCCAACCCGCATTGCCGTATGTGGCAAGTGTAAAGAACACGACCCAGAAGTAGATACCGCCAGAAGCATTAAGCGTAAAGACGTCGACATAGACTTCACGGCTCGGCACGAAATAGGACACAAAGGTCATCGCCGTCATCAGTGAGAGCAATAGCCAAGCCGTATGTTTTGCCGTTTTACGCCAGAGTTTGTCAAAGCTCCATGGCATTTGATCTAACTTAATGCGTTTATTGCGCGCACCTTCAAGTTTTTCCTCGAACCAGATGAACATAAAGGTCCATACTGTTTGGGGGCAAGTGTATCCACACCAAACACGGCCAAGATAGGTGGTCACAAAAAACAGCGCAAAGGCAGCGATCATAAACAACGCTGCGAGCAAGGTGAGATCCTGCGGCCAAATCGTTAAACCGAAGACGTGAAACTTTTGTTCGCCTAAGTTAAACCATACAGCTTGACGGTCGCCCCAAGGGATCCAAGGTAAAAGCAGGAAAAATAACATGGCAATCCAGCCCATGCGGCGACGTAAGCTACTCCACAAACCGTCGATTGCTCGGACATAAATCCGATTACGAGGGTTAAAGCGATCCGCTTTACTCGCATCTGGCTGGTGAATCTTAATTCGATTGGTTTTCGAATAGTCCTTGTTGTTAGATTCTGAGTTCATCGTTACAGCCTTTTACTGCTTTAATATTGGACGAAAACTAGCTTATTATACCCATATTCTTAATGGTTATTCACTTATGTTGGACTAAAAGATGAAAGGTTGGCTCATATTGGCGCTACTCGCGGGTGCTTTGTATTACTTATACACAGAAACAGATAAATTAGATGCTCCTATTGCAAAGACTGAGGCTATGGTCAAAAAAATAGAGAATAAAGTTGACTCTATGACGGGAACAAAGATCATAAAAATTGACCATCAATTGGCTAAGGTAAGAACCGACATCGTTGAGCGTTTATCAACATTAGAACTCGAAGCCTTTAATCAGATACCCATGACACCCGAGTCTATTGCCGACTTTAAAGCTAATTATTGCGGCACTAGGGCGCCTGAACATCCAGTGTTCAGTAAAGATAATCAGCTTTATCTCTGTGATCACCTCTAACCATCGCGGACTCATAGGCAAACGGGATTTTGCTATATAGCGCTAAGCTTTAGGCTTTGGTGATTGACCTTATATATGATTCCGCCTAGCCTTTGAGGCATTACAGCACAAAGGCCTATAAATCATGACCCAACAAGTATCAGACATTTTTGATCCCACCTTATGGGATGAAGTCAGTGGATTTCAATTTGACGACATCACCTACCACAGAGCCAAAGCCCACGGCACAGTTCGCATTGCTATTAACCGCCCTGAGTGCCGCAACGCCTTCCGACCTAAAACCGTTGATGAGTTATTTATCGCACTCGATCATGCGCGCCAATGGTCTGATGTAGGTTGTGTACTGCTTACGGGTAACGGTCCTTCGGCAAAAGATGGTGGCTGGGCGTTCTGTTCGGGTGGCGATCAGCGTATTCGCGGCAAAGATGGCTATAAATATGAAGGCGCCGAAGAAGGCAAAGCCGATCAAGCCAGAATGGGCCGCTTACATATATTAGAAGTGCAACGCTTGATCCGCTTTATGCCTAAAGTGGTCATCGCCGTTGTGCCGGGTTGGGCGGTAGGTGGCGGCCATAGCTTACACGTAGTATGCGACTTAACCTTAGCCTCGAAAGAACACGCGATATTTAAGCAGACTGATCCCGACGTAGCGAGCTTCGACTCAGGTTATGGCAGTGCGTATCTTGCCAAGATGATAGGTCAAAAACGTGCCCGTGAAATCTTCTTCTGTGGTTTTAACTACAGCGCCGATGAAGCCTTCGACATGGGGATGGTCAATAAATCCGTTCCCCATGCAGAGCTAGAAACCGAGGCATTAATGTGGGCCAAAGAGATTAACTCTAAGTCGCCTACAGCGATGCGTATGCTGAAATACGGTTTTAACATGACAGACGATGGTATGGTCGGTCAGCAATTATTCGCCGGTGAAGCGACGCGTTTAGCCTATGCGAGTGCCGAAGCGCAGGAAGGGCGCGATGCCTTCCTAGAGAAACGCGATCAAGATTTCTCCGCCTTCCCTTGGCATTACTAGTTTATTAGCAGCGCTTTAATTTACTGCTAGCAACCCAAAGCCCTCCAGAGTGAGGGCTTTATGTTTTTTACAACGGATAAATAGATTAAACCGTTTAAACTAATCTGAAAACACGGCTTTTAATTTTAATGAGAATTGTTATCATCTAAGTATTCCAGCTGGGAGCCTATTTAGAGGACAAGATCATGACTAAGACACTTACTTTTGCCGTACTCCATTTTAGCGTCGCTTTTACCGTAACCTATTTATTAACCGGCAGCGTGATCGTCGGCGGCGCAGTGGCCTTAGTTGAACCCGCGATTAACACAGTGGTGTTTTACTTCCACGACAAAGTATGGAAACGCATTGAGGCAAAAAAGCAGCACGAGCTAGATGCCATTCCAGCATAGAAAGCTAAGCCACCAGCATTTGCTATTGCTGTAAGTTAAGCGTCGTTTTGTCATGAATCTAAATGAAAAAACCGCCAATAAAGGCGGTTTTTATTTAAATGCTTATATTTATTCTACTGTTACAGATTTTGCTAGGTTGCGTGGTTGATCCACGTCGGTACCTTTGATCAACGCAACATGGTACGACAATAGCTGTAGCGGAATAGTGTAAATCAGCGGCGCCATAAAGATATCGCAGTGTGGCACAGGGATCACTTTCATCGTGTCATCCGACTCGAACTCGGCATCCACGTCGGCAAACACATACATGAGTCCACCACGGGCACGCACTTCTTCGACGTTAGATTTGAGTTTTTCGAGCAATTCATTGTTTGGCGCAACGACAATCACAGGCATATCGGCATCGATAAGCGCTAATGGGCCGTGTTTTAATTCGCCAGAGGCATACGCTTCAGCATGAATGTAAGAAATCTCTTTCAGCTTTAACGCGCCTTCCATCGCAATCGGGTATTGATCGCCACGGCCAAGGAATAACGCATGGTGTTTATCGGCAAAATCTTCAGCCAGTTCAGCAATCGCAGCATCTAGCCCTAAAGCTTGTTCCACTTTAGCTGGCATAGATTGTAAGCTTTGAGTGATGTCGGCCTGCATTTGATCAGACATACCATTGTGGCGACCGATCACCGCAGTCAACATTAATAACCCAGCAAGCTGTACTGTGAAAGCTTTAGTGGATGCCACGCCAATCTCGGCGCCCGCTTTCATCATATAAGCCATGTCAGATTCGCGAACCAGTGATGAACCTGGCGCATTACAAATCGTCAATGTGGCTTTGTAACCCATTTCTTTCGCTAAGCGCATGGCCGCTAAAGTATCGGCAGTTTCACCAGATTGTGAAATCGTCACCAACAGGCTATTTGGGAATAAGTGCGACTTGCGGTAACGGAACTCAGAGGCAATTTCGACGTTACACGATACGCCAGCCCAATCTTCCAACCAGTAACGCGCCGCCATGCCCGCATGGTAGCTAGTGCCACAAGCGATGATTTGCACGTGTTTGATATCTTTTAAGAACTCAGCAGCGTTATCACCAAAAGCCGTGTCTAGCACTTGCTTGTTAGCAATACGGCCTTCGATAGTGCGCGTCAGTGCCAATGGCTGCTCGTAAATCTCTTTAAGCATGTAGTGGCGATATTCGCCCTTATCACCAGCATCGTGAGTAATTTCAGATTCTTTGACTTCACGCTCAACGGCATTACCGTTTAAGTCGAAAATACTCACGCTGCGACGGGTCACTTCGGCCACATCACCTTCTTCTAAGAAGGCGAATGAACGAGTCACAGGTAAGAGTGCCAGTTGATCCGAGGCGACAAAGTTTTCACCTAGACCAAAACCAATCACTAAAGGACTACCAGATCGAGCAACAACCAAGCGCTCGCTGTCGCGGCGGTCGATAACAACAGTGCCATAGGCGCCTTCGAGTTGTTTAACTGTGGCTTGCACGGCAGAAAGCAAAGTGCTGTTAGTTTTCAGCTCATGGTGTACTAAGTGACAAATCACTTCAGTATCGGTATCTGAGCTAAATTTATAGCCTAAACCTTTTAGCATCTCGCGCAGTTTATTGTGGTTTTCAATAATGCCGTTGTGCACCACCGCGATATCACCTTCCGATAAATGCGGGTGAGCATTACGCTCACTCGGTTCACCGTGGGTCGCCCAGCGAGTGTGCGCGATACCGGTTCCGCCCGCTAATGGGTCAGTTTCAAGCGCTGCTGAAAGCTCTTGTACTTTGCCAACGCGGCGCGTGCGATTGAGTTCACCATTGTGAATAACGGCAACGCCTGCGGAGTCATATCCGCGATATTCTAAGCGGCGTAAGCCTTCTACTAGAATTTCAGCCACATCCCTTTGCGCCACAGCGCCTACGATTCCACACATAGTCTTTACCTATAAATTAAAAATGAAGTTGTTAAGTTATTTTGCACTCACTCATGAGCGTAGGGCGCCAGCATGACTCGCACGCCCTGATCTGAAATTTGTTTTAGCGCACTCTCGTCGATACGATCGTCGGTGACCAACACACTGACTTTAGCCCACGGTAACTCTAAGTTAGGGATCCGCTTGCCGATTTTGTCTGAATCCACCATAACGATCACTTCGCGGGACACTTCGGCCATGACTTTGCTTAGGCCAGTTAACTCGTTAAAGGTAGTGGTGCCGCGTTCAAGATCGATACCATCGGCACCGATAAACAGTTGATCGAAGTTATATGAGCGCAACACTTGCTCGGCGACTTGGCCTTGAAATGATTCAGAATGCGGGTCCCAAGTACCACCGGTCATCAATAAGGTTGGCTCGTTTTCAAGTTCATGGATGGCATTGGCAAGGTGCAATGCATTCGTCATGACCACCAGCCCACGCTTATCGTTCAGCTGTTCAATCAAGCCAGAAGTCGTAGTGCCGCTATCGATAATGATGCGATTGTGATCTTTGATCAGCTGCGCGGCGGTTTTTGCAATAGACAGCTTATTAGGCGCGATTTTGGCAGAAAACTGTTGGGTCACTTCGTCAGCAATCGCCACGGCGCCACCGTAACGGCGCAGCAGCAGGCCTGTTTTCTCAAGCGCAGCCAGATCTTTGCGAATCGTCACTTCTGAGGTTTCAAAACGTAACGACAGTTCATCAACACTCACTTCACCCAGTTCGTTCAATATGGTGATTATGCTGTGGCGACGCTGCTGTGTGTTTCGTTTGTTCATAAAACCTTTCAGATAAGTTTCGATTCGAAAGATGCATTATAGTGAAACGAAACTTTTTTGCTAGTATTCGAAACACTGTTTCGCATGTTACGGCGTATTTTTATCGTTCTGTAATAGTGAACTTAAACATCAGCCAATAAAAAAGCAGCTTGCCTTTTAAGGACAAGCTGCTTTAAATGAATTTAAAACCTAATAAATTTAAAACTTAGCTTCGACAGCAACACTAAAGTTACGGCCTTGGCCGATAGTGACCATATTGTACTGACCACCATCAATATAATCAGTATCAAATAGATTTCTAACGTTGGCACGAAGGCTCACATCTTTACCCATGATATCCATAGTGTAGGCTGCACCTATATCGAAACGCACATAGCCGTCTTTAGTAATGCTGTTATCTTTATCGGCGAAGCGCTCACCCACATAAATAGCACCAAAGTTCATCGCAAAATTGTCAGTCACTTCGTAACGGGTCCAGATATTAGCCGACCACTCAGGCGCATCGACGGGAGTTTTACCATCTAAGATTTTCCCATCGATCTTGCCAGCACCCGTTTTATATTCGGCATCTAAATACATCATAGAAGAAGTCACAAACCAGCTATCGCCTAACTGACCTTGGGCACCAACTTCAAAGCCACGATGCTTCTGTTCGCCACCTTGAGTGGTGATATCAGTAAAATCACCTATTGGTGAGGATAACTTTTCTGAAATAGTGATGTTCTCAAGTGTAATATCGAACACTGCAGCGGTTAATAACAGACTATCGTCAAACAATTCCCACTTAGTGCCCACTTCATATTGAATACCGTATTCTGGCTTTAAATTAAGCTTATTATTTACATCATACTCGTTATTCACAGTACCTTTTGGCGTGAAGCTCTTTGAGTAATTAACGTAAACGCTGCCATTAGTCATAGGCGAGTAAATCACCCCAAACTTAGGCGACACGGCATAGCTGTTTTCACCTTCACCGTCTTTCTTCTGTTCGTCGTAACGTACGCCAGCGAGCAACTTCCATTGTTCGTTAAGCGTCATTAAATCCTGCAGGTAGAAACCGTAATACTTATAGGTACTCGCATTGCCTTTGGGTTTTGTGTGGTAATCGAGAGCAGGTTGAATAACTGGTTGCCCAGGAATAACCGTTTGAGCTGCCCCACGGTGAATTTGTTGCTGATAGAAATAATCGAGATAGTTAGCCCCAATCAGCAGTTGATGCTGCATTCCCGCCAATCCAAATTCACCGGTGAAATCGGCATAAGCGGTTTTATGCTGCCAATCGTCGTAACGATCGAATGGCTTGATACTATAGCCTTTGGTGAATGGGTCTTCTGTATATTGCGGCGCAGAATCAAAACGTTGGCGATTAAACTGCTGCTCGTTATAACCCGCTTTGACTTTCCAGTTGTCACTCATATGCCAAGTCAGATCGGCACCTAGGTTTGACACTGTATTGTCAGTAAAGGCCCAAGGCGCATCCCAAACGGTTTTACGTTCGCCAATGACATTACCTTGTTTATCTAACCACCCACCCGCATCGATACCTGCTTTATCTTGGGTATGGTCGTATTTAACCGACAGTAACAAATCGTCGCTTAGGTCAAATTCCATATTGAGATAACCTAACCAGCGATCGCGCTCTTGGTTCTCATCATTAGCGGAATACTCACGCCAGTATTTTGTATCTTGCTTCACTAACACACCGCGATAACGAATACTTTGTGCTTCGTTTAAACTGCCACCCGCATCGAGCTGTGCACGGGTAGAACCGTAGCCATCGGTATCAAAACCTAAGTTAAGCATTGAATCATAGGTTGGTTTCTTAGTGACCATATTCACTAAACCACCAGGGCCAGATTGACCATACAACATGCTCGAAGGGCCTTTTAACACTTCAACTTGCTGCAGGGTTTCGATGGGTTGTACGTAATGGGACCATTGCTGATGGCCATTGATGAGATAACCATTACCAGAATCTAACTCGAAGCCACGGATGCTAAAAACTTGGCGGTTCCAGCGTGTCGTTCCTGCCGTCACGCTCGAATCGTTAACTAACACTTCAGCGAGGTTAGTCGCCAGCTGTTCGTCCGTGACAAAATCGGGGATCACATTAACTGATTGTGGGGTATCCATTAAGTCGATATCACCGCGCATGGCGCCTGATGCTGTACCCACTTTATAATCGTTAAAAGTGCGGCCAGTGACATTAATGCGCTCGATATTTGCGTCGCTAGCCACCTCTGCCAATACGGGCATAGCCATTAACGCCGAACATACGGCCAAACCTACAACTGAATATTTAAATACCATTGCCAACACCTCAATTAGACCTTTCGTCTTAGAATTGCAGGCAATATAAATGAGAAGTGTTTTTATTTAATCTTCTTTACACGAATTTACAATTAGCTGTGATATAGATCTAAATCTGTTTAAAACCAATAGATTGCAAGTACCACAACAGGATTAACTCAACCTTAATTACGTGACTTTTATTGTTTTCCATCTGAATTAAACGAATCTAATTTCCAACAATCTGACTAAATATAAAAGCGGCACATGGCCGCTTTATAGATACTCAGTTGAGTTAAATAAACTTACTTTTTAATTTTGACTGGACGTTGCCAACCCGTCAGGTGCTTTTGTTTAACACGGGTAATGACTAACTCATTTTCACCCACATCGCGGGTAATGGTTGAGCCAGCGCCTAAGGTTGCGCCTTTACCAATAGTGACAGGTGCCACCAGCTGGGTGTCTGAGCCAACAAAGACATTATCTTCGATAACGGTAAGATGCTTATTCGCGCCATCATAATTACAAGTAATAGTGCCAGCACCGATGTTAACGCCATCACCTATAACGGCATCGCCTAAATAGGCTAAGTGTCCAGCCTTAGACCCCACGCCGATAACCGCTTTTTTCACTTCAACAAAGTTACCAATGTGCGCATCTTGCTTAAGCTCTGCGCCAGGACGTAAGCGAGCAAATGGACCAGCACTGGCAGCAACGCCAAGCTTAGCGCCTTCGATAATAGAGTAAGGTTTGATCTCAGCGTTATCGGCAATCTCACAATCGATTAAAATCGCGCCAGCGCCAATAGTGACATTATTACCTAAGGTCACTTTGCCTTCGAATATCACGTTGATATCAATCATCACATCCATACCAACAGTGACTTCACCACGGATATCGATACGGCTTGGGTCGCGTAGGTTCGCTCCCGCCAACATCAGTTTTTCGGCTTCACGGGCTTGGTAAGCGCGTTCAAGTTGCGCCAGTTGCACGCGGTTATTAGCGCCTTCCACTTCAATCGCAGATTGTGGTTGGGCAGTATCAATAGCAACGCCATCAGCGTGCGCCATAGCAATAATATCCGTTAGATAATATTCGCCTTGGGCATTGTTGTTGGATAAACGGCTCAACCAAGCTTTAAGTTGTTTACCTGGAACGGCCATGATGCCGGTATTGATTTCGTTGATCAGTAGCTGCTCTGCTGTAGCATCTTTCTGCTCAATAATACCAACGACTTTCCCCTGTTCTTGACCTTTACAAGGAGTACGGACAATACGGCCATAACCCATAGGATCTGCTAAATTCACCGTTAAAATGGCCACGCCATTTTCAGGAAGGGCAGCGAGTAAGGCTTCAAGGGTCGATTGTTGAATAAGTGGCACATCGCCGTAAAGAATGAGCACAGTATCATTGTCAGCAATATGCGGGCTCGCTTGCGCAACCGCATGTCCCGTGCCTAATTGCTCAGCTTGCAATACCCAGTTAAGTTGTTGCTCACCTAAGCTAGCTTGTAGCTTGTCAGCACCATAACCGTAGACTAACTGAATCGCGTCACTACCCACTTTGTGGGCGGTATCGATGACATGTTGCACCATGCTCTTATGGGCGATGGGATGTAATACCTTAGGAAGACCAGAGCGCATCCGTGTTCCCTTGCCAGCTGCTAAGATCACTACATTTAATGCCATTGTCATATCCTTGAACAAATACCCAAAAGGGTGAAAAAAATTACGGTCGATTTTGTAGCGCAATTTTAACGGAAAGCACATCGAAAAGCGAAGCGGATAGCGATAGGAATAGCTCAAAAACACGCTTACCCAAATTTCGGCCACAAAAAAGGCGACCTTATGGTCGCCTTTTTTCACAAACAATAACCTTATCTGGCAATGTTTTTCTTGATGGTTTCAACAACACGTAATTGAGCCATAGCCTTAGCTAGTTCAACCATAGCCGCGTCATAATTGAAGTCAGCACCTGCATTTGCCATATGGGCTTCTGCACGACGCTTAGCTTCTAATGCCGCTTGCTCATCAATATCTTTGGCACGCATAACCACATCAGCCAATACGGAAACAGTAGAAGGTTGCACTTCCAGAATACCACCTGAAAGGTAAAACACTTCTTCACTGCCGTCTTGCTTGACGATGCGCGCCATGCCAGGTTTGATATAACTCAGCAAAGGAGCATGGCCATGCATTATGCCCAACTCACCTTCTGAACCAGTCACTTGCAGCGAAGCTACACGACCAGAGAAGATTTTGCTCTCTGCACTTACTATATCAAGATGTACTGTCATGGCTGCCATCCCGTTCTCCTTAAGAAACTAAGTATTGCTACTTAGTTATTTCTTTTTGTTCGCTTTCTCGATGACTTCATCGATTGAGCCAACCATGTAGAACGCTTGTTCTGGCAGGTGATCAAACTCACCGTTCAAAATACCCTTAAAGCCACGGATAGTGTCTTTCAGAGAAACGTACTTACCAGGAGATCCAGTAAAGACTTCTGCTACGAAGAAAGGCTGAGATAAGAAACGCTCAATCTTACGAGCACGGAATACAGTTGTTTTGTCTTCATCAGACAATTCATCCATACCCAGAATCGCAATAATGTCTTTCAGCTCTTTGTAACGTTGCAGTACAGTTTGCACGCCGTTAGCAACATCATAATGCTCTTGGCCAACAACCAATGGATCTAATTGACGTGAAGTCGAATCCAATGGGTCAACCGCTGGGTAAATACCCAGAGAAGCAATTTGACGTGACAGTACAACAGTCGCATCTAAGTGAGCGAAGGTTGTTGCTGGCGACGGATCGGTCAAGTCATCCGCAGGTACGTATACCGCTTGTACAGAGGTAATAGAACCAGTCTTAGTTGAAGTGATACGTTCTTGCAGAACGCCCATCTCTTCAGCCAATGTTGGTTGATAACCTACCGCAGAAGGCATACGACCTAACAGTGCAGATACTTCAGTACCGGCCAAGGTATAACGGTAGATGTTGTCAACGAACAACAGTACGTCACGACCTTCGTCACGGAACTTCTCTGCCATAGTCAGACCAGACAGTGCAACGCGCAAACGGTTACCTGGAGGCTCGTTCATCTGACCATAAACCATGGCCACTTTGTCGAGAACGCCAGAATCTTTCATCTCGTAGTAGAAGTCGTTACCTTCACGAGTACGTTCACCTACACCGGCGAATACAGAAAGACCCGAGTGGGCTTTAGCGATGTTGTTAATCAGTTCCATCATGTTAACTGTTTTACCAACACCCGCACCACCGAACAAACCAACTTTACCGCCCTTAGCGAATGGACAAACAAGGTCAATAACCTTGATACCAGTCTCTAATAGTTCAGTAGAGCTTGATTGATCTTCGTATGAAGGAGCTGTACGGTGAATAACATAACGCTCTTCTTCACCGATTGGACCCGCTTCATCAATAGGCTCGCCTAATACGTTCATGATACGGCCAAGAGTGGCGGTACCAACAGGAACAGTAATAGGTGAACCTGAGTTTACTACTTCAAGACCACGACGCAGACCGTCAGAAGAACCCATAGCGATGGTACGAACTACACCACCACCTAGTTGTTGCTGAACTTCCAGCACCAAACCATTACACGGGCCTTCACCTACGATTTTCAGAGCGTCATATACTTGAGGTACGGCATCTTGTGGAAACTCTACGTCCACAACCGCGCCAATCACTTGGACAACAGTACCTGTGCTCATGATTAATCCTCTAAAACTTGTATTCGTTACCTAACCTAAACCGCAGAGGCACCAGAAACAATTTCCGACAGTTCTTGCGTAATCGCAGCCTGACGGGCCTTGTTATAGACCAGTTGCAAGTCGTTGATAAGCTCACCAGCGTTGTCTGTTGCCGACTTCATAGCCACCATACGGGCAGCTTGTTCAGAGGCAATGTTTTCAACAACACCTTGGTAAACCTGAGATTCTACATAACGGACCAATAAGGTATCCAAAAGTGCTTTTGGATCTGGCTCGTAGATATAATCCCAACGATGAGCAGTTTCATCATCTTCTGATTTAGGCAAAGGTAGCAGCTGCTCGATCACAGGAGTCTGCGTCATAGTATTCACAAATTTGTTAAATACCACGTACAGACGATCCAGCTTGCCTTCGTTGTAAGCTTCTAGCATGACACCGACTGTCCCGATCAAGTCAGCGAGCTTTGGAGCATCGCCTAAACCTGAAGCGTGAGCAGACACTTGTCCACCGAAGTTTTTGAAAAACTGCACACTACGTGCGCCGATTGGGCAAAATTCAAATTCTGCACCTTGGGCTTTCCAGCTTTTCACGTCTGCGATAACCTTTTTGAAAAGGTTAACGTTCAGACCACCACAAAGGCCACGGTCGGTTGCCACAACAATGTAACCAACCCGCTTAGCCTCTCTCACCTCCAAATAGGGGTGTTTATACTCGAGAGAACCTTGCGCTACGTGACCGATCACCTTACGCATGCTTTCCGCATATGGACGGCTCGCAGCCATGCGTTCCTGCGCTCTGCGCATTTTGCTGGCTGCCACCATTTCCATGGCGGACGTGATCTTCTGAGTGTTTTTCACACTCGCGATCTTGGTTTTAATCTCTTTAGCGCCGGCCATCTCTACTCTCCAATCTGGACCTGAGGTGTCTTAAGACACCTCTATCATTGTTACCAGGTTTGGGTTGCTACGAACTTGTCGAGGCCAGCTTTTAATTCAGCTTCGATATCAGCGCTATAATCGCCAGTATCATTGATAAGCTTCATTAAAGGAGCATGCTCGCTGTTCATGAACGAGAGCAGAGCGGCTTCGAAATTACCGACCTTATTCAGCTCAACACTCTTCAGGTAACCTTTTTCAGCTGAGAAAATAGACACAGCTTGAGCGGCTACGCTCATTGGAGCATATTGCTTTTGCTTCATCAGTTCGGTAACACGCACACCATGCTCAAGTTGAGCACGTGTTGCATCGTCAAGATCAGATGCAAATTGCGAGAACGCAGCAAGCTCACGATACTGTGCTAGTGCGGTACGAATACCACCAGACAGTTTCTTGATGATCTTAGTCTGAGCCGCACCACCAACACGAGAAACAGAAATACCTGGGTTAACCGCTGGACGTAGGCCAGAGTTAAACAGATCGGTCTCAAGGAAGATCTGACCATCGGTAATAGAAATTACGTTGGTCGGTACGAATGCAGAAACGTCACCCGCTTGCGTTTCAATAATCGGCAGCGCGGTTAAAGAACCGGTTTTGCCAGTTACTGCACCTTTAGTGAACTTCTCTACATAAATCGCGTTAACGCGTGATGCACGCTCTAGTAAACGTGAGTGTAGATAGAATACGTCACCTGGGTAAGCTTCACGGCCTGGTGGACGCTTGAGCAGTAACGAAATTTGACGATAAGCAACTGCTTGCTTAGACAAATCATCGTATACGATCAAAGAATCTTCACCGCGGTCACGGAAGTATTCACCCATAGAACAACCAGAATATGGCGCTAAGTATTGCAGAGCAGCAGCTTCAGAAGC
This sequence comes from Shewanella sp. SP1S2-4, assembly GCF_031932075.1. Taxonomy (NCBI): domain Bacteria; kingdom Pseudomonadati; phylum Pseudomonadota; class Gammaproteobacteria; order Alteromonadales; family Shewanellaceae; genus Shewanella; species Shewanella sp. SP1S2-4. The sequence goes on along the minus strand of NZ_JAUOET010000022.1, from coordinate 59,360 downwards.
GGTTGCAACAACAACGATAGTGTTAGCTAACGCACCGTGTTCTTCTAGCTTGCGCACTACGTTAGCGATAGTAGAAGCCTTTTGGCCAATCGCAACGTACACACATTTAATGCCAGAATTTTTCTGGTTGATAATTGCGTCGATCGCCATAGCTGTTTTACCAGTTTGACGGTCGCCAATGATCAATTCACGTTGACCACGACCGATAGGGATCATGGCATCAACGGCTTTGTAACCAGTTTGAACTGGTTGATCAACAGACTGACGTTCAATAACACCTGGTGCGATAACTTCAATTGGCGAGTAACCATCGTTATCGATAGGTCCTTTTCCGTCAATTGGCTCACCTAGTGTGTTAACAACGCGGCCAAGAAGACCGCGGCCAACTGGAACTTCCAGAATACGGCCAGTCGTTTTCACTTTTACGCCTTCTGCTAAATCAGCATAAGGACCCATTACTACGGCACCGACAGAATCACGTTCAAGGTTCAACGCGATTGCAAAACGGTTACCAGGCAGTTCGATCATCTCACCTTGCATCACGTCGGCTAGGCCGTGGATGCGGATGATGCCGTCACTTACCGCAACGATAGTACCTTCGTTACGAGATTCGCTAACGACTTCGAACTGCTCGATCCGCTGCTTAATCAGATCGCTGATTTCAGTGGAATTCAGTTGCATGCTCAAACTCCCAATTACGACTGCAGCTTATCAGACAGACGCGATAACTTACCGCGGACCGAGCCATCGATGACTAGGTCTCCTGTCTTAATGATTACACCGGCGATGAGCGCGGCGTCAGTGCTACAATTCAGCTTAACTTTGCGTGCGAGACGTTTCTCTAAAGAAATACTAATCTGCTGTTGTTGTTCAGAGCTCAGCTCAGTTGCAGAAACCACATCGGCTTCCACTTCTTTTGCCCACTCATTACGGTATTCAGTAAATAACTGAGATACAGCAGGTAGTACCTTTAAGCGACCGTTTTCAGCCATTACCTTTATCAGGTTCTGACCTTGCACATTGACTTGCTCACCACACACACTAATAAAGAGTGCTGCGAGCTTAGTGCTGGCTAAAGAGCCAGCTAACAGTGGTTGCATGGTTTCGTTTTCACTCACCAATGCGGCAAACGTAAGCATTTCTGCCCATGAATCCACTGCATCTTGTTCAATAGCAAAGTCAAAAGCTGCCTTTGCGTAAGGGCGAGCGATGGTGGTTAATTCAGCCATAACTCAACTCCCTTATCAAATTTCAGCGACTAGTTTATTAACTATGTCACTGTGGGCGGCTGGATCAATAGAACGCTCAAGGATCTTCTCAGCACCCATGATGGCAAGAGTAGCAACCTGCTTACGCAGATCCTCTTTGACGCGATTACGTTCAGCTTCAATTTCTGCTTTACCCTGAGCGATGATTTTAGCACGCTCAGCGTCTGCTTCGGTTTTGGCTTCTTCAACTATTTGAGCTTTACGCTTGTTAGCTTGCTCAATAATTTCATTAGCCGTTACCTTGGCTTCTTTTAGTTGGTCAGTCGCTTTCGCTTGTGCCAACTCCAGGTCTTTTACCGCACGATCAGCATCAGCTAGACCGTCAGCAATCCTTTTTTGGCGCTCTTCGATGGCATTCATCAAAGGGGGCCATACAAACTTCATGCAAAACCACACGAAGATGATAAAGGCGACCGTCTGACCGATTAGGGTAGCGTTGAAATTCACAACAGCCTCCTATTTAGAGTTAAGACAGAAGCGTTTTTTACAGCATTGCACCCAGTGGGTTGGTAAACAGCATAAATAATGCGATACCAACACCGATCATAGTTACGGCGTCAAGAAGACCCGCTACGATGAACATTTTAACTTGTAGCATAGGAGCCATTTCTGGTTGACGCGCAGCGCCTTCCAAGAACTTGCCGCCTAATAAGCCGAAACCGATTGCAGTACCAAGAGCACCCATACCAATCAGCAGAGCAACAGCGATAGCTGTCATGCCTAAAATCGTTTCCATCTGTATCTCCAGTATCTAAATCTGTATTAGTTGATGATTTAGTTTAAAATTTCTTCAGCAATCCTTAATGATCTTCATGCGCCATGCTTAAATAAACAATGGTCAACATCATGAAGATAAACGCTTGCAGTGTGATAACCAAAATGTGGAATATTAACCAACCCAGTTGTAGAGTCACACCTAGGGAAGATAATAACAAGTTGGTACCATACATCAGCGCAATAAGGATGAAGATCAACTCACCTGCGTACAAATTACCAAAGAGTCGCAATGCCAATGAAATTGGCTTAGCTATCAAAGTAACTGTCTCTAATAGGAGGTTGACGGGTATCATTGCCTTATGGTTAAAGGGCTGTAGTGTCAGTTCTTTAACAAACCCAGACACACCTTTGACCTTAATGCTGTAGAAAATAATCAGCACGAACACACCAATAGCTAAGCTAAAGGTAATGTTAACGTCAGTCGTCGGAACCGCTTTAAGATATGGAATACCCATTAAACTTGCTGCGTGAGGCAGCCAATCTACCGGGATCATATCCATGAAGTTCATCATGAATACCCATACAAAAATGGTCAGAGCTAAAGGTGCGATCAGAGCATTGCGACCATGAAAACTTTCTTTCACGCTGTTATTTACGAACTCAACGATCATCTCAACAAAACATTGCAGTTTGCCAGGAACACCGGAAGTCGCTTTTTTACCAACGCTGCGGAAAATCCACAGGAACAGAACACCAAGACCAACCGAAAAGAACAACGAATCAATGTGCCATGTCCAAAAGCCTTCACCAACACTTAAGTTGGTAAGGTGATGTTGGATATAGCCCTGCGGTGTTAACGCTTCACCAGTTGCAGCCATGATTCATCCCACTTAACTTTGCTTGAAGTATAAAGGAGCTGTCCAATGCACGATTAGCGTCAGCACATAACAAACAAAAAGCGGCATAAAAGCGACCTTAATATTGATAAATACAAACGAAAACATTGCGATGGTTAACAGCAACTTTACCGCTTCCCCCCAGTAAAAAGTCTTTATGACTTTTGCAGCTGAACTTGCTCCCGTGTGGGAGAAAGCGAGGGTTGCGAATACAAAATTAGGGAGCACAGCGATTGAACCACCTGCTAACGCAGAATAGCCAAACTGAACTCCCCACACGGCGAAAAAGAGAATTGAAGCACCCCCAGCGACCGCCGCCTGCATCATCACCAATTTATAGGCTGACCACCGGCCACGACGCGCTAAAACCTTACTCAATTCATCCTCTCCGCATTCATACTTTTTGTTTCGATGACCGGATGACAAATACCCGTATTTATGTCGATGCACAAAAAGCTTGCGAAAGTATACCTTTTCACGCCTTCATTGCAACTTTGAGATAAGGAAAAACAACACTTTTAACGTGATCTAGCGCCAAACGAGTTAAAATGTAAGATTAGCATCTGTCACAAATTTACATTAAAAACTGTTAATCTACAGACATTAATGAATTTTACTAAGAATTCCGTCTAATTCAGCCAGATTCTGATAGTTAATTACAATTTTACCTGTGCCCTTACTGCTATGAGCGATAGAAACCTTGGCACCTAATCTTTCAATTAACTGCTGCTCTAAACGACAAACATCTTGATCTTTAGTCGTAGTTTCGGCTTGTTTAGGCGGATTTAAGGTTTGATTAATTAATCGTTCAGTTTCGCGAACGGTTAATTCCTTAGCGGCCACTAATCTCGCAAGATTTGTTTGTTCTTCTCCCTCAATTGCTAACAAAGCGCGAGCATGACCCATATCGATGTCGCCATACTCGAGTAGACGTTTTACTGGCTCATTTAAGCCGTTTAAACGTAACAAGTTAGATACACTCGCTCTGGATTTTCCCACAACATCGGCAACCTGTTGGTGAGTCAGTTCAAATTCTTGCATTAAACGTTGTAATGCTATGGCTTCTTCCATGGCATTTAAATCTTCACGCTGGATGTTTTCAATCAAAGCGATAGCAACGGCGGCCTCATCGGGTACTTGTTTGACTATGCAGGGAATTTTATTTAAGCCAGCAAGTTGAGAAGCACGCCAGCGACGTTCACCCGCAATGATCTCATACATGTCGTTTGCCACTTGTCTTACAACGATGGGCTGAATAATGCCTTGGTTGCGGATAGAATGCGCCAGTTCTTCCAACGCTTCGGGAGACATGTCTTTACGAGGTTGATACTTACCCGGTTGTAATAAGTCTAAATCGAGATGGATAAGCTCTTCTTTTTTATCGACAACATTAGCTTCGTCAGTGTGTTTTTTACTGGCGGCATGGCTGTTACTCAGTAGGGCATCTAACCCTTTGCCTAATCCTCTTTTCTTTAACGTCATGGTGATCCTTTACGCTTGCTTAGCCTGAGTTTGTTGTTCTGAACGACGGATCATTTCACCCGCAAGCGCTAGATACGCCTTAGCGCCGGCACTCGATTTATCGTAATACATAGCAGGCGCACCAAAACTTGGCGCCTCAGCCAGCCTCACATTACGTGGGATCACAGTACGATATACCTTGTCACCAAAATGCTGTTTTAGCTGATCGGACACATCATTAGATAAACGATTACGCGGATCGTACATAGTGCGTAAAATGCCTTCAATGCCAAGCCCTGGGTTAACCATAGCGGCAAGTTTAGTGATGGTATCAATCAGCGCCGTTAAGCCTTCTAGGGCATAGTATTCGCACTGCATAGGCACGAGCACAGAGTCAGCCGCTGACATAGCGTTCACAGTCAACATGTTCAATGAAGGAGGGCAGTCGATAAAGATATAATCATATTGATCTTTTATCGGTGCGAGCGCGTTACGCAAACGGATCTCACGCGCAAAAAACTCCATCAGTTTGATCTCTGCCGCTGTCACATCACCGTTACTGGCGATCAGATCATACTTACCCGCAGTGTTTTTAATGACGATCTCGTCGAAGGTTTTTTCTTCGACCAATAATTCGTAGGCCGTATTTTCGACCTCGTATTTATCGACACCACTACCCATAGTGGCATTACCTTGGGGATCGAGATCGATCAATAATACTTTACGTTTTGTTGCTGCTAACGAAGCGGCGAGGTTAACGCAAGTAGTTGTTTTTCCTACGCCACCTTTCTGGTTAGCCACGGCAATCACTTTACCCACAATATCACCCTGTATGTAAATGCTGGTTTATTGCCCTTACTTAAAAATGATTTATTCATCACTTTTAAGCCTGTTATTCTTTGATTATTTTCAATAAATGTCTTTGTTCATCGAGTTTAGGTACCTTAAGTTCGATGACTTCTTTCACTGCAAATCCACTTGGAATATGTTGCATTTCTTCATCATTTAACTGGCCTTTAAGCGCATAAAACTGCCCATGTTCGGCGGGTAAATGATGGCACCAAGTGAGCATATCTTGGATTGAAGCAAATGCACGACTTAATACGCCGTCGAATTTTTGCTCAGGTTGATAAGCTTCTACGCGGCTTTCAACTGAGCTGATGTTATGAATGCCTAATTCAAAGGACACTTGTTTTTGAAAACGAATGCGTTTACCTAAGCTGTCCAATAACACAAATTGTTTATCGGGATTCATAATCGCTAACGGGATCCCAGGTAAACCGGGTCCTGTGCCCACATCGATAAAACGTTCACCTTGTAGATGTTTTGAAACTACTAAGCTGTCCATGATATGGCGGATCAACATGGCTTCGGGATCTCTCACCGATGTCAGGTTATAGGCTTTATTCCATTTGTTGAGCATGCCAACAAAATCAATTAGTTGTTTTTTTTGCTCGGCGGTTGCGGGCAAATTAATTTCGGCTAAATAAGCCTCTAACTGGGCAGATAACACTGAGCAACCTCAACAAAGATACGATTATGAACGCGAAGGCTATTATGAAGCCCGAAAACGATGAAGGGAAGCCTGAATGCTTCCCTTCTATGACCTAAGCAGCGATTAAGCTAGCTTTTACGCACTCTTACGTAATAAGCCACGCTTTTTAAGGTGAACCAACAAAATTGAAATAGCCGCAGGGGTAATACCAGAGATCCGTGACGCTTGGCCTATAGTTTCTGGTTTGTGGTTATTTAACTTAGCAATCACTTCGTTCGACAAGCCCGGTACTTCTTTGTAATCGAGCGTCAAAGGTAAACCTGTGTTCTCATTACGCACGGCTTTGTTGATCTCTTCCTGCTGGCGTTGAATATAACCAGAGTACTTCACTTGGATCTGAACTTGTTCAGCTGCTTGTGGATCTTCAAGCCCAGGACCAAAACCTTCAATCTGCATTAACTTGCTGTAATCCATTTCTGGACGACGCAGTAACTCTTCAAATGACGCTTCGCGCGAGATCGGCGTATTCAAATGTGGATTCAACGCATGGATCAAAGGTGAATTTGGATGCACCCATTGGCCACGCAGTCTTTGCAGTTCAAGTTCAATGGATTCTAACTTCTCACTAAATGCTGCCCAGCGAGCGTCGTCGACTAAACCGAGTTCGCGACCTTTTGCCGTTAAGCGAATGTCGGCGTTATCTTCACGGAGTAACAAACGGTATTCGGCACGGCTAGTAAACATGCGGTACGGTTCTTTGGTACCCAGAGTCGACAGATCGTCAACCAGTACTCCAAGATACGCTTCATCGCGACGTGGACACCAAGCTTCTTTGCCTTGCACTTGCAAAGACGCATTCATGCCCGCTAATAAACCTTGAGCACCGGCTTCTTCATAACCTGTAGTACCGTTTATTTGGCCAGCAAAGAATAACCCGTTGATCGTTTTGGTTTCTAGTGAGTTTTTCAGATCCCTTGGATCGAAATAATCATATTCGATCGCATAACCTGGACGCACTATTTCGGCGTTTTCCATACCTTGGATCGAACGCACTAAATTCAACTGTACATCGAAAGGTAAACTAGTTGAGATCCCGTTAGGGTAGATCTCATTGGTATTTAAGCCTTCAGGTTCGATGAAGATCTGATGCGAAGATTTGTCCGCAAAGCGGTGGATCTTGTCTTCAATCGATGGGCAGTAACGTGGGCCTATACCCTCGATTACGCCAGAATACATTGGACTTCTATCTAAACCACCCCGAATAATTTCATGGGTTTTCTCATTGGTATGAGTAATCCAGCAAGAAATTTGCTTTGGATGGTGACTGACATCGCCCATAAACGACATCACAGGCAATGGAGAATCGCCTTTCTGTTCAGCCATTTGAGAAAAATCAATCGTGTTTGCATCGATACGTGGTGGGGTACCCGTTTTTAAACGGCCTACACGGATCGGTAATTCACGTAAACGATTGGCTAAAGCAATGGCTGGTGGATCGCCAGCACGGCCACCGCTGTAGTTCTCTAATCCTATGTGGATTTTGCCGCTTAAGAATGTACCAGTTGTTAGTACAACGGCTGGAGATTCAAAAGCTAATCCCATTTGAGTCACTACGCCAACAACTTGATTATTTTCAACAATTAAGTCATCAACGGCTTGTTGGAAAATACGTAAATTAGGTTGGTTTTGTAATATGTTTTGGATCTTTTGACGATACAAGGCACGGTCAGCTTGTGCACGTGTTGCTCGTACGGCAGGGCCTTTGCTTGAATTCAAGGTTCTAAATTGGATCCCTGCATAATCGGTTGCGATCGCCATTGCACCACCTAAGGCGTCAATTTCTTTCACTAGGTGGCCTTTGCCTATGCCACCGATCGCTGGATTACATGACATTTGTCCTAACGTATCGATATTGTGCGTTAGTAATAATGTTTTTGATCCCATTCTTGCTGCAGCCAACGCGGCTTCAGTTCCGGCATGACCACCACCAACAACAATAACATCAAACCGTTCATGAAAATGCATGCCACTACCTTCAATTGCTAAGAGACTCAGTACGAGCCGAGTATTTTAGCATTTGCTTTGCGCTAGGTGAATGATCATTTTACCTTGATCGATCGAGACGATCCGGACTAATAGATCTTAAGATCTTTATATAGATCTTCTTATTATGTTTACTATTAAGATCGCATTTTTCTGTGTATAACCCAAATTAAGTATATAAATCATTAATTAGCGCGATCTTGATCCTGTGATCTGATCGCGATCTAACGCCATTAAACATGGGGATAGATCGCCTACTTATCCACAAGGCGGATCATTAAGCAGATCGGACTGTGAATAGTACAGAGGTTGATCAGATCTAAATAATACCTTATCCACATGTTTATACTTTAAATAAGTAAATTGTGGATAAATAGGATCTAAACTGTACATAGATCTCGACCTTATCCAATAAGCGATCTTAAATATCCTGTTGCCATTGTGCTAACCATGCAAGCGCTGGGTCTTCTGGCACAGGATCAAGTTGTACATCGATCTGGATCTTATCCACAAAGGCTTTTGCATCGCAGTCTTGAATCGCTGAAATGAGTTTTTCAGGGCCTTGGCAAAAGGTGTCATAACTTGAGTCGCCAATTGCACATAAGGCAAAGTTCACTTGGCTGAGATCCGGTTTTTGTTCGGTAATTTCGTTGAAAAAGGGCTGGATATTATCTGGAAGATCACCCGCGCCGTGGGTAGATGACACGATAATCCATAGTGCATGGGTGTCGATTTCGCACAGTGTTGGAGTTAAATGCACTTGAACTTGGTGCCCTTGATCCGTTAATTGCGCCATCATTTCGTCAGCAACATACTCTGCACTGCCCAATGTTGTGCCAACTATTACTTCAATCTTTGCCATTATGATTTCTCAGTGTGTTGTTGTTTTTAAAACAAATTTCAATTAAATAGATAGCTCAATGGCTATTATTATGTTCATCATAAAGGAAATGTGGATCGGACCACAGAAGCAATACGTGATTTTTGCAGTTTTTGCATCCTTTATATAATGTTGGTTTGGCTTACATGTTACCTTTAGCTTCTTGATACAAAATTAATATATTTACCAATTTAATTTCATTTTAAATCAAATAATTATAATAGGATGTTCTATGACAACACCCGTAAATGCGCCCCAGTGGCCACGGCAAATTCCTTACATCATCGCCAGTGAAGCTTGTGAACGTTTTAGCTTTTACGGTATGCGGAATATTCTTACCCCATTCTTGATTACAGCACTTTTGTTGTCTATTCCAGAAGAACTACGTGGAACTATGGCTAAGGATGTGTTCCATTCCTTTGTCATTGGAGTGTACTTTTTCCCATTACTCGGTGGTTGGATTGCTGATCGTTTTTTCGGTAAATACAATACTATCTTATGGTTAAGCTTAATTTACTGTGTTGGTCATGCGTTTCTCGCTATTTTTGAACACAGCATTCAAGGGTTTTATACGGGATTATTTTTAATTGCGCTCGGATCGGGTGGGATTAAGCCCTTGGTTTCTTCCTTTATGGGAGATCAATTTGATCAAACCAATAAAACATTGGCGCAGAAAGCGTTTGATCTTTTTTATTTTACGATTAATTTTGGCTCCTTCTTTGCCTCGTTATCTATGCCATTACTATTGAAATATTATGGTGCTGCGGTCGCATTTGGGATCCCTGGTGTCTTGATGTTTATTGCAACTGTGTTCTTCTGGTTAGGCCGCAAACGTTATGTGCATATGCCACCCGAACCGAAAAATCCCCATGGTTTTTTACCCGTTATTCGTACCGCATTGCTCACTAAAATCGCTGGCCAAGCCAACATAGGTTTAGTGTTAGCTTTAGTTGGGATCATTTCTGCAGCGTATGCCTTAGTCAATATTCCAACCTTAGGTATCGTTGCTGGTTTGTGCTGTGCGTTAGTGCTTGTGATGGGATTTGTTGGCGCAGGGGCTTCATTGCAACTCGAACGGGCTAGGGGGATCCATCCGGATATCGCCGTTGATGGTGTGCGTTCAGTTCTACGGATCTTAATCTTATTTGCGTTAGTGACTCCCTTTTGGTCTTTGTTCGATCAGAAAGCGTCCACTTGGATATTGCAAGCCAATGACATGTCAAAACCGGCATGGTTTGAACCTGCCATGATGCAAGCGTTAAACCCATTATTAGTTATGTTACTGATCCCATTTAATAACTTTGTGTTATATCCGGCGATTGAGCGCATGGGGGTAAAGTTAACTGCTTTGCGTAAAATGGGGGCTGGGATTGCCATCACGGGAGTGAGTTGGATAGTCGTTGGTAGCATTCAATTGGTGATGGATGGCGGCTCGGCATTATCAATATTTTGGCAGATTGTGCCCTATGCTTTGCTCACCTTTGGTGAAGTATTAGTTTCAGCCACAGGGCTAGAGTTTGCCTACAGTCAAGCGCCTAAAGCTATGAAAGGCACTATCATGAGTTTTTGGACCTTATCTGTGACCGTCGGTAACTTATGGGTGTTATTGGCGAACGTCAGTGTGAAAAGCCCTGCTGTGACCGAACAGATTGCCCAAACTGGGATCAGTATTACCGCATTTCAGATGTTTTTCTTCGCAGGTTTTGCCATCTTGGCAGCATTGATGTTTGCGCTTTATGCAAGATCCTATCAAATGCAAGATCATTACCGCCACGTCGAATCATGAAGATGGGTGGAAATATTCGGTTGTAGATAAAAAATCAGCCCATATTGTATGGGCTGATTTATATGGAACTAATAATGTTAGTTACTTCCCGATACAGAAGGAGCTGAAAATCTTGCCGAGTAGGTCGTCAGAAGTGAAGCGGCCAGTGATCTCTGATAGTGCTAATTGGCACATGCGTAGCTCTTCCGCCAGTAGTTCTCCTGCAAGGTAAACCTCTAACTGCTCTTTACCCAATTGCAGGTGTCCTGCGGCTAATTCAAGGGCTTCTAAGTGACGACGACGGGCGATAAAGCCACCTTCGAGATTACTCTGATAACCCATAAGTGACTTCAAGTGTTGCTTTAATTCTTCAACACCTAAGCCTGTTTTTGCCGAGATCCGGTAGACGCTATAACCTTGTTCTTCGGTCATCATTAAGTCTTCGCCAGTAAGATCGGCTTTATTACGGATCACTGTTACACCTAAATTGGAGGGAAGGCGATCGACAAAGTCTGGCCAAATCGCATGGGGATCGACGGCGGCGGTTGTCGTGCCGTCCACCATAAATAGCACACGATCGGCGCTGTTTATTTCATTCCATGCGCGTTCAATACCAATTTGTTCTACGGTATCAGTGGTATCACGCAGGCCTGCGGTATCAATAATGTGCAGCGGCATACCATCTAAATGGATATGTTCACGTAATACGTCGCGTGTTGTGCCAGCAATTTCAGTCACAATGGCCGACTCTTTACCCGCTAATGCATTTAATAAGCTTGATTTTCCGGCATTGGGGCGACCGGCTATCACTACTTTCATCCCTTCACGAATGATAGAACCTTGCTTGGCGCTGGCTTGCACTAGGTCGAGTTTGTCGATGATTTTATAGAGAGCATTGGCAATCTTGCCGTCACTTAAAAAGTCGACTTCTTCATCGGGGAAATCAATTGCGGCTTCAACGTATAAACGCAGGTTAGTGACTTGGTCCACCAGCTCATGGACTTCCTTAGAAAACTCACCTTGTAGCGATTGTAGTGCGCTTTTAGCGGCTTGCTCACTGGTTGCGTCGATAAGGTCGGCAATCGCTTCGGCTTGGGTTAAGTCGAGTTTATCGTTCATAAAGGCTTGTTCGCTAAATTCACCCGGTTTAGCGATACGAATGCCACCGACTTCCATTACCCGTTTGATCAGCATATCGAGGACGATTTGGCCGCCGTGGCCTTGAAGTTCCAGTACATCTTCGCCAGTAAAGGAATTAGGTCCTTTAAAGAATAGCGCTATGCCTTGGTCTATCACTTGGCCCGATGCACTTTTAAAATCGCAATAATCGGCATATCGGGTTTTAGGAAGATGACCTAATACGGCCATAGCGACATCACTGGCTTTGTCGCCTGAAATTCGAATGATGCCTACGCCGCCACGTCCGGGCGCGGTGGCTTGAGCCACAATAGTGTCAGTTGTCATGGAAATACCCACCAAACTAATATCTACTAAATCATGTAAAGGAAAAGGCGGCCAATTAAGCCGCCTTTTAGTGTCATGCGTTCACATTAATCTGTAACGATGCGCTAGAGTCTTGGAAATCTTAGGCTTATTTTAAGCCTTTTTTCTCAAGACCTGCATAAATAATCTTCTGCTGCGTGATAGCAACTATGTTACCCACTAACCAGTACAGTACTAGACCTGCTGGGAACCAGAGGAAGAATACGGTAAAGATTACTGGCATCCACTGCATCATTTTCACTTGCATAGGGTCCATAGTCGGTGCAATAGGCTGCATCTTCTGCATCACAAACATAGATACGCCCATCAATAATGGCAGAATGTAGTAAGGATCTTGTACCGATAAATCGTGGATCCACAACATAAAGGGTGCGTGACGTAATTCGAAGCTTTCTAACAATACCCAGTACAAGGCAATGAAGATTGGCATCTGTAAAATAATAGGTAAACAGCCACCCATAGGGTTAACTTTTTCTTTCTTATACAGTTCCATCATGGCCTGACCCATCTTTTGACGGTCATCACCAAAGCGTTCTTTCAAGTCAGTCAGTTTAGGTTGCAGGTTACGCATTTTCGCCATTGAGGTGTACTGCGCTTTTGTTAGCGGGAACAGTAAACCACGAACGGTTAAGGTGATCAGAATAATCGCCACACCCCAGTTACCGACGAATGATTGATAGAACATCAATAACCAGTGGATTGGTACGGCTAACCACCATAGGAAGCCGTAATCGACCACTAGGTTTAAGGTATCAGAGATGGCTGACAGTGCTTTTTGATCCTTAGGACCAACGTAGAACTGTGAGCTAATTTCTTGGGTCGCACCAGGTGCAATATCATATACCGCACCGCGGAAACCAATATTGGCTAAACCGCCCGCACTGACACTAGAGAAAATAGTGTTGCTGTCGGTAGCCGGTGGGATCCACGCCGAAACGAAGTAATGTTGTAGCATGGCAGCCCAACCACCCAACGTTGCTTGGTTCAGGTTGCTTTTCGCCATGTCATCAAATTTGTATTTCTCATAACGCACATCTTGCGTAGAGAATGCGCCGCCACGATAGGTAGGCATCATCATGCTGCTTTCAGATGGTTTAATCGTTTGTTTAATTTGACCGTACATCTGAACTTGCAGCGGAGCCGCTGAAGTGTTGTTGATTTTATAGTCAACATCGACGTTGAACTTACCGCGATGGAATACAAACACTTTAGTGTATGTCACGCCATTGTCGGCTACATAAGTTAACGGCACTTCTAAAGTGTCTTGACCTTCGGCTAAGGTATATTCAGTCGCTGCAGAGCTAAATGCGGCACGGCCTTTGGCGCTACTGTCGATACCATCGCGACCTATAAGACCGCTCTGGGCTATATAAGTGAAATCTTTCGTTTGCTCAAGCAACACGAAGGGTTGATCTTTATCCTGTTCCATTTTGTGCGAAACTAACGCAGCAAAAACAATGTCGCCACCGATTGGATTAATTTGAACATCCAACTGGTCGGTTTTCACGGTAATCAGTTTGCTGGTTGCTGTCACTGCTGCAGGAACACCTGTATCAGCTTCTGGAACATCGGCACTGTGTGAGTTTGCCGCGTTCGCCACTAAGGACGATTCGGTTGCAACTGGTTTAGGAGCTTTGTCTGCTTGCCACTGTTGCCACAGCAAAAAGCTGACAAACAGTAGTCCTATGAGCAATATATTGCGTTGAGATTCCATAGCCTATTTATTACACCTGTCATTTTTAGGGGGGACGGGATCACTACCGCCGGGATGTAAAGGGTGACATTTTAATATGCGTTTCAATGCAAACCAACAACCTTTCGCGGTTCCATGCACTTTTATTGCTTCAATAGCGTAGTGAGAGCAGGTGGGATTGAAACGGCATCGAGGGCCCAGTATAGGGCTTATGAATACTTGATAGCCACGAATTAACGTGGTCGCTAGCCATTGTAGCGGCGACTGAGTTTGCGCCATAGCTTTTCTATCAATTTGTTGATTTCAGCGTTTTCCATTTCCATCACGCCATTTCTGACAAGCACAACAATATCAAGATGAGGAATGTCGTGTTGATTTAAGCGAAAACTATCTCTGATCACACGCTTAATACGGTTACGTTGATTGGCGCGTTTTACAAAGCGTTTGGCAACAGTAAGGCCCATACGCGGATGTTGTTCCGTGTTAGGAATAGCGAGCAAGGTAATTTCAGCAGAAGATGCTTTGATGGGATTGGAAAATACAGATTTAAATTGCGCGGGAGTTAACAAACGTAACTCCCGCGAAAAGGTATAGCTAGTCAACTAGTTACCCACTTATTAAGCAGATAAACGAGCGCGACCTTTCGCACGACGACGTGCAAGCACCTTACGGCCGCCTACAGTAGCCATACGAGCGCGGAAGCCGTGAGAACGCTTGCGCTTCAGGTTGCTAGGTTGAAAAGTACGTTTACTCATGATGGCAATCCGTCTTTGTTAATTAGTGAACATATCCTTATCTCTAGGATAGAGGTAAGGGCAAAAAAGAGGCCGAATTGTAATCACAATACTTAGTCACGTCAACAACGAAAGTAAGTAAGTGCTTTATTTCTGCCAGCGTATCCTTTGATCAATCCCCAGAATACACCATAAGATGTGGATAACTCTGTGTACGGACACTACATATAGTAGTGCAGGGGATCTTCGAGCCGATCGAAGGGGCGCCATTATAGATCAATGTGGATCGCTTAATAAAGCAGGATTTGCGGATAGTGCAGAATAAAAGGATCGTTTTGGATCTTTGATGATCGAGGATATCCACACAGAATGATCTCGCTGGGGATAAATATTTTTTAAGGATAGCGATCCTTGAGATCTCGCTATAGAATACACCTCTTTTTTGATGATCTTTTGGGGATAACTAAGTGGCTGTTTCACTTTGGCAACAATGTATCGGACGATTGCAAGATGAGCTTTCTGCTCAGCAGTTCAGTATGTGGATCAGACCGTTACAAGCCGAAATGGATGGAGATACTCTGGTGCTTTATGCGCCCAACCGCTTCGTGCTTGATTGGGTCAGAGATAAGTACATCAATATCATTAATCAGTTCTTTACTGAGCAGATGGGCAGCGATGCACCTAAATTGCGTTTCGATATTGGTAGTCGTCCTTCGGCGAAAAAGCCAAGTGTGCCAGCACCTATAGCGCCAACTCGTGTAGCTAATACCCAAACTAAAGCGACAGTAGGCACGACGTTTAACGTCCAAGCCGAGCCGATGGCGAACGCGAATCACCGCAGTAACATCAATCCTAGCTACCAGTTTGATAACTTCGTAGAAGGTAAGTCGAACCAATTAGGTAAGGCTGCGGCGTTGCAAGTTGCTGAAAATCCAGGTGGTGCTTATAACCCATTATTCTTATATGGCGGAACAGGTCTAGGTAAGACTCACTTGTTGCACGCTGTCGGTAACGGGATCATTAAAAATAATCCGAATGCCAAAGTGGTTTACATGCATTCCGAGCGTTTTGTCCAAGACATGGTTAAAGCGCTGCAAAACAATGCGATCGAAGAATTTAAACGTTACTACCGTAGCGTCGATGCTTTGTTTATCGATGATATTCAATTTTTTGCCAATAAAGACAGATCCCAAGAGGAATTCTTCCATACCTTCAATGCCTTGCTTGAGGGGAATCACCAAATAATTTTGACTTCAGATCGTTATCCAAAAGAGATCGACGGTGTTGAAGACAGATTGAAATCTCGTTTTGGTTGGGGTTTAACCGTGGCGATTGAGCCACCAGAGTTAGAAACCCGCGTGGCGATTTTGATGCGTAAAGCCCAAGAGAGCGGCATTAACTTGCCCGATGAAGTGGCCTTCTTTATTGCTAAACGTTTACGTTCAAACGTGCGTGAGCTAGAAGGGGCGTTAAACCGCGTTATCGCTAACGCTAACTTTACTGGTCGACCAATTACCATTGATTTTGTTCGTGAAGCTTTACGTGACCTCTTGGCACTTCAAGAAAAATTAGTCACTATAGACAATATTCAGAAAACCGTAGCTGAATACTACAAGATCAAGATGGCTGATATGTTGTCTAAGCGCCGTTCACGCAGTGTCGCGCGGCCAAGACAAGTGGCAATGGCGTTATCCAAAGAATTAACTAACCAAAGCTTGCCGGAAATTGGTGATGCTTTTGGTGGTCGAGATCACACCACAGTGTTGCATGCCTGTCGTAAGATTGCTCAGCTACGGGAAGAGAGCCACGACATTAAAGAAGATTATGCTAATTTGATTAGAACCTTATCTTCTTAAAACAAGGAATTTGGACACTATGAAATTCTCAATTGATAGGGATGCCCTATTAAAGCCGTTGCAATTGGTGTGTGGTGCGGTAGAAAGACGCCATAATTTGCCCATTTTGTCTAACCTCCTTGTAGAAGTAAGTGGTCACTCACTTAAGCTGACCGGAACAGATTTAGAAGTCGAACTCGTGGGCCAAGTTGTGGTTCACGGTGATATCGAAGAAGGTCGTACTACGGTTCCGGCTAAAAAGCTGCTCGATATTGTTAAGTCTTTGCCAGAACAAAGCGAACTGAAAGTCGAACAACAAGACAATAAATGGTTGCTGCGTTCAGGCCGTAGCCGTTTTTCTTTAGCGACCTTGCCCGCAGAAGAATATCCCAACGTTGAAGCCTTCCAAGCTGAGATTGAATTTAGCTTGAAGCAGGGCGTGTTGAAGTCGATTATCGACTCAACGCAATTTTCTATGGCTAACCAAGATGTGCGTTATTACCTCAACGGTTTATTGTTTGAAACTGAAGGTAATGTGTTGCGCGCTATTGCGACCGACGGCCACCGTTTAGCCTTAAGTCACCGCACGATTGAAGCACAATTACCTGAAAAACAAGTCATTGTTCCACGCAAAGGCGTAATGGAAATGGCGCGTTTATTGGAGTCGGACGATCTCGATATCGCGATTGCCATTGGTGATAATGCCATTCGTGCCACTACGGCTAACACTGTATTTACCAGTAAATTAGTTGATGGCCGCTTCCCTGATTATCGCCGTGTATTGCCAAAGGGCGGTGATAAAATAGTGATTGCGAGTCGTAATCACCTGAAGCAAGCGCTGACCCGCGCATCGATTTTATCGAACGAAAAATTCCGTGGTGTGCGTATTCAACTCGA
Source organism: Shewanella sp. SP1S2-4 (assembly GCF_031932075.1). Classification (NCBI taxonomy): domain Bacteria; kingdom Pseudomonadati; phylum Pseudomonadota; class Gammaproteobacteria; order Alteromonadales; family Shewanellaceae; genus Shewanella; species Shewanella sp. SP1S2-4. Next base: position 42,173 of record NZ_JAUOET010000022.1, on the reverse strand, counting down.
AAATGGTCTGCTCAAGATCACCGCTAACAATCCTGAACAGGAAGAAGCGGAAGAGATCATCGATGTGGAATACAACAACCAAGCCTTAGAAATTGGTTTTAACGTCAGTTATTTACTCGACGTGCTCAACAACCTTAAGTCCGATGATGTGCGTATCACGCTCATTGATGGTAACTCCAGCGCCTTAATCGAAAACCATTTGGAAGAAGATTCCATGTATGTGGTTATGCCGATGCGCTTATAAACCATCGATTTTTACGTTACCCGTGTTTGTAGCTCTGTCTTCGATGTCTATGCCGCTTAACGGCGGCACAGTGTTTAATACGCAGCATTGGCCATTCCTTCACTCATTTACCGATAGCCTTAGCCTGTGGCAGCGATTGAGTTGCCTGTTAAGTGTTATGAATCCTTGCCTTCGCCGTTTACGCGGCTTAATGAGTAATGCATGAGCCTAACCCGTCTCAATATCGAAGCGTTTCGCAACATTCAGTCCGCACAGTTAATCCCTGCACCTGGGATTAACTTGATTTATGGCCAAAATGGCAGCGGCAAAACCAGTATTCTTGAGGCGATTTATTTCCTCGGTATGGGGCGTTCGTTTCGCAGCCATTTATCCCAGCGAGTGATTAATACCGACGACGATAAGTTAACCCTGTTTGCGACCTTAAATTTAGCGCGCGGTGACAGTAAAATCGGTTTACGCCGATTTCGCAGTGGTGAGACTGAAGTAAGAATCGATGGTGAAAAAGTCAAACGTCTGTCGACTTTAGCCGAAACCTTACCTATCCAAGTGATCACGCCTGAAAGCTTTTCGCTGCTGTTTGAAGGCCCAAAATCCCGTCGACAATTTATCGATTGGGGCGCATTTCATGCTGACCCACAGTTTTATGGCGCTTGGACGAATGTTCGCCGCGTTCTTAAGCAAAGAAATCAATTACTTAGAAATGGTTCGGCTTACAGCCATATTCAATTTTGGGACCAAGAGTTTGTGCGTTATGCCGAGCAGGTTACTGAAATACGAAACCATTATGTAGACTCGTTAAATGAGCTACTTAAGGGTATAATCGGGGAGTTTTTACCGAGTGTAGATGTGAAGGTTTCATTTACCCGCGGCTGGGATAGTAAAACGGATTTTGCAGAACTACTCGAAAACCAATATTCCAGAGATTTGGCCACAGGTCATACCGTCAGCGGTCCCCATAAAGCTGACCTTAGACTTCGTGTAGGCACTTTGCCGGCGCAGGATGCCCTGTCCCGTGGTCAATTGAAATTATTAGTCTGTGCACTGCGTATTGCACAGGGAAAGTTGCTCAAACAACAAATAGATAAACACAGTATTTATCTTGTGGATGATCTTCCATCCGAGTTGGATGCACAGCATAGGCAGCTATTGCTAAAGCAGTTAGTGGATACAGGTGCACAAGTGTTTGTCACTGCCATTGAGCCTGCAGCAATAGTCGATTCGTTACACACACCTCCCAGTAGGATGTTTCATGTGGAACAGGGACGTGTAACGGTAATTGAATAACCATTGAGAGAATAATATGTCAGAGAATAGTTACGATTCTTCGAGTATTAAGGTCCTTAAGGGCCTTGATGCAGTACGTAAGAGACCTGGGATGTATATTGGTGACACCGACGACGGTACGGGTCTACATCATATGGTGTTCGAAGTAGTCGATAACTCTATCGATGAAGCCTTAGCCGGCCACTGCAGCGATATTACCATTACTATCCATGTCGATGGTTCGGTTTCTGTTAAAGATGACGGCCGTGGTATTCCGGTTTCTATCCATGAGGAAGAAGGCGTATCGGCTGCTGAAGTTATCATGACGGTATTGCATGCCGGTGGTAAGTTCGACGATAACTCTTATAAAGTGTCTGGCGGTCTCCACGGTGTGGGTGTCTCGGTTGTAAACGCTTTATCTAAAAAGCTGCAAATGACTATTCGCCGTGCGGGCAAAGTGTACGAGCAGTTTTATACCCACGGTGTGCCTGATGCGCCAATCAAAGAGATTGGTGATGCGACTAAAACGGGTACTGAAATCCGTTTTTGGCCAAGTGAAGATACCTTCAGCGATGTTGAGTTTCACTTTGAAATTTTGGCAAAACGCGTACGTGAATTGTCATTCCTGAACTCAGGCGTCGGTATTCGTTTAGTTGATGAACGTGACAACAAGAATGAATTCTTCAAATACGAAGGCGGTATTAGCGCATTCGTTGATTATTTGAACCGTAATAAAACTCCCGTCAATAAAGACGTATTCCACTTTATGCAAGAGCGTGAGGATGGTATTACCGTTGAAGTGGCGATGCAGTGGAATGATGGTTATCAAGAAAATATTTTCTGTTTTACCAACAATATTCCACAGCGTGATGGTGGTACTCACCTAGCGGGTTTCCGTGGCGCCTTAACGCGTAACTTAAACAACTACATGGAAAACGAAGGCTATAACAAGAAAGGCAAAACTAACGCGACAGGCGATGACGCCCGTGAAGGTTTGACCGCCGTTATCTCTGTTAAAGTGCCCGATCCTAAGTTCAGCTCACAAACTAAAGATAAGTTAGTTTCGAGTGAAGTGAAATCTGCGGTTGAACAAACCATGGGTGAGAAGCTGAACGATTATCTGCTGGAAAACCCAGCCGATGCTAAGTTGATTGTCGGTAAAATTGTCGATGCGGCCCGTGCCCGTGAAGCGGCGCGTAAAGCCCGTGAAATGACCCGTCGTAAAGGCGCGCTCGATTTAGGTGGTTTGCCAGGTAAGCTGGCCGATTGCCAAGAAAAAGATCCTGGTCTTTCAGAAATTTACATAGTGGAAGGTGACTCTGCTGGCGGTAGCGCTAAGCAGGGACGTAACCGTAAGAACCAAGCGATTCTGCCACTGAAAGGTAAAATTCTAAACGTTGAGAAAGCCCGCTTCGATAAGATGTTGTCTTCTCAAGAAGTGGCCACACTGATCACCGCTCTTGGCTGTGGTATTGGTCGTGACGAATACAATCCAGATAAGACGCGTTATCACAACATCATCATCATGACGGATGCTGACGTCGACGGCTCGCACATTCGTACCTTGCTGTTGACCTTCTTCTTCCGTCAAATGCCTGAATTGATTGAACGTGGTTATGTGTATATTGCTCAGCCACCACTATTTAAAGTGAAAAAGGGCAAGCAAGAACAGTATTTGAAAGACGAGCCTGCATTGACTCAATATCTCACGACTCAAGCGTTGGATGGCACTATTGTGTACCCAACGCAAGGTGCGATTGGTATGTCAGGTGAGCCGTTAGAGCGTTTAGTGACTCAGTATCGTGAAGTGGAAGCGATTGTTGCCCGTTTAGAGCAACGCTACCCAACGCACATTACTAACCGTATGCTTTACCACCCAATGATCACCAACGAGATGTTGGCCGATGAAGGCAAGATGAAAGAGTGGATCGATGCCTTTATCCATGAGCTGGTGGAAATGGAAAGCAGTGGCGTACTGTATTCTGCTGAGCCGATTCTCGATCCTGAGCGTAAAGTGTATTTGCCTAAGATCACTATTCGTAAACACGGTATCGATACTAACTATCTGTTTACTTATGACTTCTTCCAATCAAGTGACTATCAACGCATCGGCAAGTTAGGTGCGGCGTTAGATGGCATGATTGAAGAAGGCGGTTATGTGCAACGCGGCGAACGTGTGAAAGAAGTCGGCAGCTTCCTTGAAGCGCTAGATTGGACGATTTCTGAAGCGAAACGCGGTCTCTATATCCAACGTTATAAAGGATTGGGTGAGATGAACCCTGAGCAATTGTGGGAAACCACAATGGATCCTGAATCACGCCGTATGCTGCAAGTCACGATTGATGATGCCGTGGGTGCCGATCAGTTGTTCACTTGTTTGATGGGTGATCAAGTTGAACCTCGTCGTGAGTTCATCGAAGCGAACGCATTGAACGTGGCTAACTTAGACGTTTAATGCGCGTTAAGTGACTAGCAGTACGTAAATGATTAAGGGAAAGCCAAGGCTTTCCCTTTTTTATTTCTATGATTTATCCCTTTATCGATCAATACCCGCTTCATCCGCAGCAACAATTTCAGTCTCAGCTTTAGCCGCACTCATCCACGTCTGCATTTCCGGACAGCTGATCACATGCTGCATATAGGCACGGCTTGCCTGTGAGACTTCAACACCGTAGGTGAGAAAGCGCATGACCACAGGGGCAAACATCATGTCGGCAATCGACCATTGGCCAAATAACCAAGTACCTTCAGCATGTGATGGGGCAAACTCGGCCATTTGTGCTGACCAAATCGCATCGATGCGCTCAATGTCTTTGCGGACTGCATCAGTGAGCTCAACATAACGGCTCGCGCGTATGTTCATTGGTAGAGCGTTACGTACGGCATTAAAGCCAGAATGCATTTCACTGGCTATCGATCTAGCCTTGGCTTTTTGTTTAGGATCTTGCGGCCATGCGCTACCGGCAAGATAGGTGTCGTTGAGGTATTCACAAATTGAGAGTGAATCCCATACCGTGATATCGCCATCGACTAATGTCGGTACTTTTAACGTCGGCGAAATGGCTTTGAGTTGCTGATAAAAACTGTCGGTATCGAGTTGCAGTAATACTTCGTTGAACTGCACGCCAGATTTTGCGGCCATTAACCAAGCCCGCAGTGACCAGCTAGAGTAGTTTTTATTGCCAATATATAGATCCATTTTTTGTCCTTGAGTGAAATGCCGAATGTTTCTGCAAAGCTACTATATGGGCTCATTTCACCTATGACTAATGAATATTTTCCCCTTTCTACATCCGCTAATACGCGTCATTTCTCTTGAGCTTTCGAATCACTTTTATTGAATTTAAACGACTCACCGCATTGGGATAATTTAAGCATATCTTAATTACTTCGTTCGATGGAACTCGTCGGGATGAAGACTAACTGATGAGAACTGTGGATGTGGCTGCGAGTGATCTATCCGGCGAGCGTGCTGATATTAATGTTACCAGCTGTGGTAAACGCCGATGAGGCTAATAAGTTATTGAACATGTGTAAGGCCTGCCATGGCGAGTCTGGCATGAGTCGTTTTGAGCATATTCCTAATATTGGATGGCAAAACTCGGATTACCTGTTGAAGCAGCTTCGAGCCTTTAAGACGGGAAATCGCCAAGATCCCACTATGACCAAAGTCGCCCAATTGTTGAGTGAGGCTGATATGCAGCAGATGGCGGATTACTTTTACCTCGGAAAGGATAAATAACATGGATCTTAATCGTCGGGTTTTTATTAAAGGTGCGGTAGCGACGTCTGTGTTATCAGCTTTACCCGTTAAGTGGGTATTTGCCGATCTGCTTCCCGCAGCCGTCACTCCTCTGGATATATCAGCATTAACTTGGACTAAGGCAGAGGACTTGCCGAGTTATTTCAAAGTATTAAACACTCATCCACTGAATGCGTTTCCGCCTGAGCATAAACTTGCTCCTGCTGTGACACCAGCAGATGCCTCATTTATCCGCTGGAATGGCATAGTGCCTGATTTTAAGGTGCTGGATGCTAAGGCTTGGACTTTTAAAGTGGATGGCGAGTCCGTTGCTACCCCGAAAACCTACACAATCGATGAGCTCAAGCGCCGCTTTAAGCATTACACATTACAGTTACTGATTGAATGTGGTGGCAATAGTCGTTCAGGCTTCTTTCCTAGTACTAAAGGTAATCAATGGAATAATGCTGGGGTATTTTGCTCCGAGTGGACGGGTGTCTTGGTGAGCGACGTGCTTAAGGATTGCGGTATTAAAGCTGATGCTGTTTATACGGGTCATCACGGTGTTGATCGGCATTTGAGCGGTAAAGGTGAGGCTATTTCACGCGGTGTGCCAATAAAGGCGGCGCTCGAAGAGCTTGGACTCATTGCATGGTCGATGAACGGTGAGGACATTCCTTATCTACATGGATATCCCTTGCGTATTGTGTTTGGTGGCCGGCCGGGATCCGTTTCGCAAAAAGCCGCGACGGGGATCAGTGTGCGCAATAAAGTGCATGATGGACATAAAATGGAAGCGCCAGCATATCAACTCCCTAAGTATCCCATAGCGCCAGGTGAGTCCGTTGACAATAAGGACTACCGAATCATTGAAGAAATGATAGTGAAGTCCTTGATTACCGAGCCTCAATCCGGAACCGAATTAGCTGTGGGTCAAAAGATGGTTATCGCAGGCCATACTTGGGCGGGATTGCGGGAAGTCGTTAAAGTGGAAGTGAGTTATGACTATGGAACCCGCTGGTTTACCGCTGAGTTAGAAAAACCTAAAAACGTAGCGGCATGGCAGCAGTGGAAGATTGAATTGCAATTACCGTCGCAGGGATATTATGAAATCTGGGCCAAAGCGACCGATAGTGAAGGTGATAGTCAGCCTGTCGTACAACCGCAATGGAATCCTAAGGGATATATGTTTAATGGTTGCCATCGTATTGCCGTTAGAGTGGTGTAATGAGAGTACTGAACAAGCTATTTATTTTTCTTGGGCTAGTGGCATCCAGTATTTCGCTGGCCGCTGAGTATCCAATGGACCCTAAATCGGGTTTGATCATGGCTCCTGGCTGGGAGTTAGTGAATTATCATTGTAATGCTTGCCATACCAGCATGATAGTCGTGCAAAATCATGGCGATAAAGCCTTTTGGAAAGAGACTCTGCAGTGGATGGTTGACACTCAAGGCCTGTGGGACTTGTCGGATACTTGGGAGCCGACCTTGAGTTATCTAAGCACTTATTATGGCCAAGTTGAAATGGATATGACGCTTTTTAGGCGTCTTCCCTTAGAACCTAGCCTGCAGCCTGCGCTCGTTAATTCTGTCTCTAAGGAAACTAAATGAAAGCTCTTATCATAAGTTTGATTGCGCTATGTGGCTTATCCGCAGAGGTCTTTGGAGAGGTTTATCAAGCAGATATAGAGCAAGGTCAGGCATTGGCTACGGCACAGTGTGAGTCATGCCATAGCAATGCGGTGATCGCTATGGCCAAACAATTCCCAAACTTAAAGGGACAGAAATTAGCTTATCTCAATAAACAGCTTGTCGATTTTAAAGCAGGTTTACGACTCGCTCCTTTGATGCAGTCGCAAGTCAGCGCGTTAAGCTCTGAGCAATTACAAGATGTGGCACGATTTTATAACCAGCAAGTTACACCGAACCTAAGTGTGAATTAGCATTATTGTGGGGACTATTTGAATGAAGTCGAATGTTGCTTGCTAGGAATACGGGGTGATGTTTCTTGGCAAGCGGCCTGTTAACCTAGACTGCGTTGTAAGCGATAGAAGTAGTCATGCCATTCTGCTTGCGCCGTTGCGGCTTGTTCATCGTCGACTAATTCGAATTTAACTGTTTGCCCTGGGCGAGTTTGGGCAAGCTTCCAAAGATCGGCTTCAATAATTACGGCTATTTGCGGATGACTGCTGGTGGTCTGCGCATCGGCAAGTAACACGAGTGGTTGCCCTGAAGCGGAGACTTGAACCACTCCGGGCGTGACTGTGTGTGATTGCACAGGGAATGGTTTTGCCAATGTTAACGTATCACCTTTGAGTATTGCACTCGCACGATCACTTTCAGCTGAAAGTTGCCACTGTGTTTGCCAGAATGTTTGCTGAGATTTCAACGAGAAGGCTTGAGTGTGCTTGGTCGCGAGTGCGCGAATATGCCCATCCCAACTTTTTTGAATTGCGCCAACTTGCCTTCTTAGTGGATGAGCTGAACCTAAGGTCAGGCGATCGCCCGCTTCTAATGCGCGGCCATGAAATCCACCGATACCTGAGGTTAAATCGGTAGCGGCAGAATCCATCACTAGCGGCACTTTAACGCCGCCATCAACGGCAATATAAGCACGCATGCCTTTATTTCCCCCTCTAAGGCTGAGTTTTTGTCCTGCCTTAATGGAGTAACGCCAGCCGCAAACTATGGGCTTATTGTCTATACGAGCATCGAAATCGGCACCCGTTAAGGCAATCCAAGCGTCGCGTTTAAACAAAAAAATCGATTGGCCGAAGGTTAATTCCAATACGGGTGTATTGTCTGGGTTTGATAATAGGCGGTTTGCTAAACACAGGGCAGGTCTATCTAAGGCGCCAGCTTGGGTTACACCTAAATGTCGGTATCCCATGCGTCCGAGATCTTGAACTGTAGTGAGTGCACCTGCTTTTATTACCTCGATCATCAAATGTTCCGTCGTTAGCTGGCAAGTATGTCGTGAATGGCTTAAAGGGAGACGAAATACGTATCACTTTATAAAGGCTGGACATATTGTCAGTTAAATGATGCTGAAATGTAAGTTTTTTGAGGTTTCAAGTTGTAACCAAGATTGTCCTAATAGAGGCTACAATCATGGGATTGCTGGCGTCAGAAATGAATTGAATATGTTAGACTTAAGCGAGCCATTAGCATGTCTGTAACGTGTTTATGTATCGCTTAAGCTTGATCAAAATGGATTTGAGATGGGCAATATTTAACTGACTTTTTAACAATTATCTATAATGACAGGTTGATGCTTCTTGATTAAATCACTTTTTAATAAGCTCTTTAATATTCGTGATTCGGCGACGGTAGAGAGACCCAAAAGTTTTTCAACGACGGACTTAGGTAAGTCGTTTGAACCTGCGCGAAAGCCAGCTAAGCCTCTCGAAGATATTAGCGTGGTATCTGTTGATTTATCTGCTCTCTTTTATAGTTTGTTATTTCCGACACGGGTTAAGGACACTGGCGGCGTAGCCAATAATCTTGAACGTCGAGTCATGGCGGAGATAGAGCAGGCTTTGGCATCACCACAAGTGATCGCCGAGAAAGTGTTAAAGCTACCGTCAAAAGTATTGGAATTAGATCGTAAACTGGCCGATCCACAATTTGATATTAAGGACCTATTAGCGCTCATCGAGCAAGATCCTTTACTGAGTATTGAGGTGCTTAAGTTATGTAATTCCCCTGCATTTAAACGTAGCGATAGGGATATCACCAGTTTGCAGCAGGCTTTGGTACAGCTTGGTCGTGAACAGTTGAGAAAGTTTGTTACCACTTGTCTAGTGCGTGAAATGTTGGATATCAAGCCAATCTATTTCCGTCGTTTTGGGGCTGAAATTTGGCGCCATTCGATGCAGGTTGCTTTTCTTGCCAGTGAGTTAAGCGATGAAGATCAAGATACGGCTTTTTTATTGGGTTTATTACACGATGTCGGCAAGCTGGCCATTTTTAAAATGCTTCTCGATGCATTTGTACAGGCAGAGCCGGGAGAACAGCCTAATTCTGGTTTATTTAGACAAGTGATGACGACGAAATCGTTAACCTTAAGTTCATTGCTCGCTAAGCATTGGCAGTTACCCAATACCTTTGAAACAGAATTAGACAAGCTCGCCAGTGTGAACTCGCGCCCGCAAGCTGGGCTCGCCGCTGTGATATGGCGGGCGAATGTGATCAGCGAGATTTCTATGCTGCATCAAGCAGGGCAATTGTCTCCTGAAATACTGGCGAATTTACTGCAGCAAGTTAACTTAGATCAAACTCAATTTGATGGCTTACATCAAAAACTGACGCAGTTCTGATTGGGTGGCTTATGAAATCAGGACAATAAAAAACGCGCTATTTAGCGCGTTTTTTATAAAGCGATAATTTTAAAAGCTTTAGTATCATTATTGCAGTAGTGATATATCCGCGACGTGCAGGAACTGCTCGCGTAGATTATTCAACAATGCTAAACGATTGTTTTTCAACGCTTCATCATCTGCCATTACCATCACATCTTCGAAGAACTGATCCACGCTTTCACGTAGGCCAGCTAACAAGGTTAAGGCTTGTTGGTAATCGGCATTGGCAAACAATGGTGCCAGCAGTGGTTGTAGCTCGTTCAACTTGGCCGCTAATGCTTGTTCTGCGGCTTCGGTTAACAGACTCGCATTGATCGTTGTCGGTAAAGCACCTTCAACCTTAGCCAGAATGTTCGATACACGTTTGTTCGCTGCCGCAAGTGCGCTAGAAGCTTCTAGGCTTCTAAAGTGTGATACCGCATTGATACGGCTATCAAAATCAGCTGGGCGTGTTGGGCGACGTGCTAGCACGGCTAAGATCACATCAACACCAATGCCTTTATCTTGATACCAAGCGCGAAAACGTGCCATTAAGAACTCTAACACTTCATCGCTTGCATTGGCGTTGCTTAAGTTAGTGCCATGTAGAGCTTGTGCTTTAGCAATAAGATCAACTAAATCAAGTGGTAGCTTGTTTTCTACTATGATACGTAGCACGCCAATTGCTGCGCGGCGTAGGGCAAAGGGATCGGCTGCGCCTTTAGGAGCTTGGCCAATACCAAAGATACCGACTAAAGTATCGAGCTTATCTGCTAATGCGACAGCGCAAGATACGCCAGCACTTGGCACTGTATCGCCAGAGAACTTAGGCTTGTATTGCTCTTCCATCGCAACTGCAACGGCTTCGGTTTCACCATCGAGGCGGGCGTAATGCATGCCCATAGTGCCTTGAGTGTCGGTAAATTCCATCACCATATTGGTCATCAAATCGGTTTTAGATAACAAACCTGCACGGGCTGCATCAACCGCATTCGCACCAGTTTGCTCGGCAATAAAGGCGGCTAGGGCAGATATACGATTTACTTTGTCTTTTAATGTACCCAGCTGCTGTTGGAACAATACTGTTTCTAAGCTAGGTAAACGTGATTCCAGCGTGTGTTTTTTATCGGTATTAAAGAAGAATTCTGCGTCGGCAAGACGTGGACGAACGACTTTCTCGTTACCAGAGATAATTTGCGCAGGATCTTTAGATTCTATGTTGGTCACAAAGATAAAGTTTGGCAGTAACTTGCCCGCGTCATCAAAGACTGGGAAGTATTTTTGATCGCCCTTCATGGTGTAGACCAAAGCTTCAGACGGTACGGCTAAGAATTTTTCTTCGAAGCTGGCGGTCAATACCACTGGCCATTCAACCAAAGAGGCGACTTCTTCAAGTAGGCTATCTTCGATATCGGCTGTACCACCAATCTTAGCGGCGGCTTTTTCGGCATCGGCTTTGATCAATGCTTTACGGCTTTCGTAATCGGCGATGACTTTGCCTTTTTCTTTTAGGTCGGCAAGGTAGTGATCAGCGTGCGCTAATTCAAACTGCTTGAGTCCCATAAAGCGGTGACCGCGAACAGTGCGTGCCGATTTGATACCCAGCAATTCCCCTTCAATCAACTCACTGCCTAACAACATAGTCGCGGTGTGCACAGGGCGAATAAATTGGGTTTTATTATTACCCCAACGCATTGGCTTAGGAATGGGCAATTTATCGAGTGCACGTTGAGCCATAGCAGCGATCAAACTTTTTGTTTCGACGCCTTCTACTTTAGCGTTATGGACTAACCATTCGCCTTTATCTGTCACTAAACGTTCGGCTTGTTCAACAGTAATACCATTACCACGTGCCCAACCTTCGGCGGCTTTCGTCGGTTTGCCTTCAGCATCGAAGGCTGAACTCACGGCGGGGCCGCGTTTCTCAACCACTTTGTCGGCTTGTGCAAGGGCCAGTTCAGTGACGTTAATTGCCAGACGACGTGGCGCTGCGTACCAAACGGTTGAGCTAAATGCTAAATCGGCTTTGCTGAGTTCTTCGGTAAAGTTAGCTAAAAAGGATTCAGCCAGTTTACGCAGTGACTTAGGTGGTAACTCTTCTGTACCTAACTCTATGAGTAAGTTTTCAAAATTCATGTTTTTACCTCTACTTACACATTGGGAAGCCAAGCGCTTCGCGTGCCTGATAATAAGATTCTGCGACCGCTTTCGCCATAGTACGAACGCGTAAGATATAGCGTTGGCGCTCGGTCACTGAAATGGCATGGCGGGCATCGAGTAAGTTGAAGGCGTGCGAGGCTTTCATCACTTGCTCGTAAGCGGGCAGAGGTAAAGGTTTTTCCAGTGACAATAAATGCTGACACATTTTTTCGCACTGATCGAACAGGGTGAACATAAAGTCCACATCGGCGTGTTCGAAGTTATAGGTCGATTGTTCGACTTCGTTTTGATGGAACACATCGCCATAGGTGATGCGACCCAGTGGACCATCGGTCCAAACGAGATCATAAACGCTATCAACACCTTGGATATACATAGCCAGACGTTCTAGACCATAGGTGATTTCACCTGTGACTGGGCTGCATTCGATGCCGCCAACCTGTTGGAAGTAAGTAAACTGAGTTACTTCCATACCGTTTAGCCAGATTTCCCAGCCTAAGCCCCAAGCACCTAGTGTTGGTGATTCCCAGTTATCTTCTACAAAGCGGATATCGTGGATTTGAGTATCGATACCCAGCGCTTGCAGTGAGCCTAAATACAGCTCTTGAATATTGTCAGGTGAAGGCTTCAACACGACTTGGAATTGGTAGTAGTGCTGCAGACGGTTAGGGTTTTCACCGTAACGACCGTCCGTAGGGCGGCGCGATGGCTGCACATAGGCACTGCTCATAGGTTCTGGCCCTAAAGAACGTAGGAAAGTTTGTGGGTGGAATGTTCCAGCGCCGACTTCCATATCTAGAGGTTGAACGATTGCACAGCCTTGCTGTGCCCAATATTCCTGCAGGGTAAGAATGAAACCCTGAAATGTTTTTACGTCGTGTTTTGTCGTCATGTCTACTTGTCTACTGCCGTCAGCCTGAATAGAAAATGGGTTCGATTATACCTTGTAGATATCTGCTTATGTAGGTTATTTTTTACCTTCTTAATTAAAACAATAAGGTTATATACCATGGAAGAGATCCGTTGTGGCTGGGTAAGTGATGATCCCTTGTATCGTGAGTATCATGACAAAGTGTGGGGGCGGCCGGTTTATGATCCTAAGGAGCTGTTTGCTAAGTTGTGTTTAGATGGTCAACAGGCTGGATTATCGTGGATTACGATCCTGAAGAAACAACAAAACTATGAGCAGGCCTTTGCCAATTTTGAACCAGAAGCGATTGCTGGCTTTGATGAGGCGAAAGTGGAGGAACTTATGTTGAATCCCGGCATAGTGCGCAATCGCTTGAAGGTGAACTCTATTATCAAGAATGCCAAAGGATATTTGGCCTATACTGCCGATGGGAAGGATTTCTCTGCATTCTTATGGAGCTTTGTGGGCGGTAAACCCATAGTTAATCAGATTAGGGCAATGTCGCAGGTTCCGGCACAAACGCCAGAATCTGAAGCCATGTCAAAAGCGTTGAAGAAACTCGGATTCAATTTTGTGGGTCCAACCATTTGTTACGCCTTTATGCAGGCTGTGGGTATGGTGAACGATCACCTTGTCGAGTGTATTGCTTATCAGGCCTGTGTTGATTCCTGTGCCGGTCAGCATCACCGCGAACATCAGTAATCGCTGACCTTGCTGATGTGATGTAGGAGTACTCATAGCTATATTCGAGTTCTTGTATATATGCACAGTAAACAATGCACAAAATGTAAAAAAGCATGTTCCACGTGGAACATGCTTTTATCTTCATTGGTGATATCTGGTTAAACCAAATAATTAAAACAGGAAAGCGAATCTACGATTCTAGCCTTGAGGATAGTAGAGTTTAGATTTTCTCAAAGAAAAATTGCTTACGTTTTTCCTTATCCCCATTAAGCTCATTCATCGTCTCAGCATTAAAAAGTTTACCGTTGACCATGGTATAAGTGACTTTATCTGTAACGCGAATATCGGTTAATGGATCACCATCAATAACGATTAAGTCTGCGAGCTTACCTTCTTTAATCGAGCCAAGCTGTTGTTCCATACCAAAGGTCGTCGCCGGATTAATGGTGGCCGTTTTCAATACCTCCATATTGCTCATGCCGCCTTGGGCGAACATCCACATTTCCCAATGTGCCGCTAAACCTTCACGCTGACCGTGGGCGCCAAGATTAGGGTGGACCCCTAACTTATTGAGCTCGTTAGCGACTTTTGCAACATTGAAATGATTATAGTGGCCATCTGGAGCATGGGGGCGTCGCATTGATCTCGCCTGTAATATATCGGCGGGGACATACATGGACAGGCGTGGATGCGCCCACACATCGGTTTTATCGTACCAGTAGTTTTCGCCTGAAATACCGCCATAGGCGACCACTAAGGTTGGGGTGTAACCGACTTTAGTTTGGCTCCAGAATTGTTTGATATCGCTATAAATCGCTGCCACTGGCAGAGAGTGCTCAACCGTTGTGTGGCCATCGGCGACCATAGTGAGATTGTGTTGCAGCAAGCTGCCACCCTCAGGCACGACCATCATTTCAAGTTCACGTGCGGCAGCGATGACTTGCTGCCTCTGGTTACGTCGCGGCTGGTTGTAGCTTTTTACGCTAAACGCCCCGACTTTTTTCAGACGTTCAAGATGAAACTTGGCATCATCGAGTGAGTCTATGTGCGATGTGTAACCTGGCGCATTGGCACCATACAATATGGTACCAGTAGAGAAAATACGCGGGCCAACTATGTGTCCTGCTTTTTGTTGTTCGGAAGCGGCAAAAATCTCTGTCGTGTCATTCGAGGGATCGTGAATAGTGGTGACACCCAAAGATAAACCAGAATAAAGTGCCCAGTTCTGTTGTGGCACAATTTCATCATCTGCTTGCGGTCCATGGGCGTGGGCATCGAATAGCCCTGGCATGATCGATTTTCCTTTGATGTCGATGATCTGTGCATCTTTTGGAATCGCGATATTGGCATCACCTACGGCGACAATATGATTGTCTTTGACTATGACCACGCCATTATCTATGACTTGGTCATTTTCCATCGTAATCACTTTGCCACCGACGAAGGCGATTGTTCCACGTGGAACATCGGCCTTTTCGGTAAAGCCTAAATTGATAATACTTGGTTGAGCCTTTTCATCTTTATTGAGATATTGAGTATCAACCTTGGCTTGATAAAGTTCGGGGCCAAGCGTCCAATACAGTTGGTTGCTTTTACTGTTCCAACTGATACTTTCACCGGCGCGGACACTCAATTGACTTACGGGTAGATTGTTGGCATTGGGTCCAATCTCAACGGTTTCACCGTGTTTAGCAAAAGGCGTCACCCAAACCTTAAAGCGTTCTGCGAAGGCGAGCTGCTCACCATCGGGTGAAACCCTAAACTCAGTCGCATGCTTACTGCTGTAATGAACTCGCTTATCGAAGCCATCTAAGTTGATAGATGATAACTGTGGCGTTTCATCTTCGGCGCTATTCATAAAAAAGACGCGTTTGCCATTGGCACCAAATTGAGCTTGGTAGCCATCGGCACTGATTTTCTTATTTTGTTTGCCTTTGATATCGACTTTATATAGTCCAGGCTCCTGCGACCAAGTTCTTGGTGTGAGGTTACCGCCTTGGGTTTTGCGATACACCACAAGTTCACCATCCGGTGAAAAGGTGGGTTCAACGTACTTTCCAGGCTCAGATGTTAGCTGCTTAGGTTTGCCACCTTTAGCGCTAATGACTTGCACTGTTCCTTGGTCTTGGTCATTCCAAGTGGTGAAAACAATATTTTTGCCATCGCGGGACCATTGGGGATACAGTTCTTCTATCCCATTATTGAGTTCAGTTAAGCGCGACATTTTTCCATCGGGTAATGATTTTAACCAAATCTTCCCTAGTGCTTCGAAGGCGACTTTACTGCCATCGGGAGAGACCTGCGCCATACGTAGCATTTTGACATCGAAAACATCTTTATCTATATCTTGCTTAAAGCGCACTGAGGGTTGTACAGCTAACTCAGTTTTTACGCTGAAGGGGATATCTGTGAGTGTTTTACTGGCAACATTCAGACGATTAATCTTTCCCTTCGCCCAGAAGAAAATATCCTTGTTATCTTGAGTCCACGCCATTGTCGGATAGACGCCATGAATCGCCCAAGTCTCTTGCATATCACGGTCTAGTTCGCCAAACAGTTTAGTGGTTTCACCAGACTTGAGGTCGAGCAAGTAGAGTGATGAATTAAAATCATCGCGCTTTATATAGGCGAGCTTAGTGCCATCAGGACTTGGTGTTGGTCGAATTGCGCCACCGGTACCTTCAATCAAAATTTCAATGTCACCGGTTTGGGTATCATAACGTTTGATTTTGTAGATACCGTTAACTGAGTCCTTTGAATAGTGGAATGTTTTGCCTGGCGTATCATCTTGGCTAAAGTAGATATAACGACCATCGGGCGAGTACGCGGGTTCGCCTAAATCTTTCTGATCATTTGGGCGTTCAGTTAGTTTGACGCCTTCGCCGCCCGCTACGTGGTATAGCCACACTTCACCCGCACCTAAACTGCGGCTGGCGGTAAAATGCTTACGGGCAACAAGATACTGAGAGTCAGGGCTCCAAGCGGGACTGTTTAGCAGCCTGAATGTTTCTTGGGTGACAGTTCGTGGATTGCTGCCATCGGCATCCATGATCCAAATGTTGTCGCCGCCATCGCCATCCGAGGTAAATGCGATGTGTTTGCCATCTGGGCTATAGACGGGCTGCATCTGCCAAGCAATGCCTTGGGCTAATGGCTTAGCTTCACCGCCGGTTACTGGGATTTGGTAAATGTCGCCGAGTAAGTCGAAGACGATATGCTTGCCATCTGGACTGACACTAAGGTTCATCCAAGTGCCTTCATTAACGTCAATTTTGACTTGCTCTAAGGGGGCATTCGCTGGAGCGTTAACATTCCATTCGGCCTCCTTAGTTTCTGCTGCGTTAACGGCGAGGGTATTCATCCCTAGAGCGAGGGCGATATAAAGCGGAGTAAGTTTAGATTTCAACATGTCACTTCCTGTTATCGTTCTTATGGACTGCTTGAGTGGTATTAATTTTAAGATGAACTTTTGTTAATACTTAGTCTAGTTATCGCATAAATAGGGAAGAAGGAACACGTAAATACTGTTTCAATTGATGACCGAGTGAAGGATAAGTCATGGCGATATGGATAAGAGAGCTGGCATAGCAGAAATAGAACCAAGTCACTTGGTTCTATTTACTGAGGAGTATGGAGAATTAACTAAGAGTGGTCGACTAGCTGGGAATAAAATTAGCTTGGATTAACCAGAGTGATCTCATCGCCTAAGTGGATCATGGCATCATTTAATACTCGGCAGGTTACACCACCTCGCCAATCTGGCGTGAGCGCGGCTTCTAAACCGACATGCGCTATTTCCATCTTTTTACAGGGATCGGTTTCACCCGTGATTTCAAGTCGTAACTCACCGATATGTAAATGTTTACCAACATCGGCACAGCTAAATACGAGATCATCCACCAGCAGATTTGCTCTGCGAGTCGTCCAAGGTAAATCTGCCTCGATACTATGGCAGGCCTGTTGCCACTGAATTTTAGAAAGCACAGTGACTTGGCGTTTGCCTGGGCGACCAAACACATCTTTCTCTACGCCACTGAGTTGGGTGACATTGGCACAGAGAACTTCATTCATTGGGCCGCGTTTTACAGTTTTATAGGCAATCGCCAGCAGTTTTGGCATAGTTTCTCACATCCGTTGTTTTATGATTAAGTCGTTAACGGATACGACTTAAAGTCCTTTTTTGATCAAATATTGATATGGCGTTTGCGTGGTTTCACTGGC
Organism: Shewanella sp. SP1S2-4; assembly: GCF_031932075.1. NCBI lineage: Bacteria > Pseudomonadati > Pseudomonadota > Gammaproteobacteria > Alteromonadales > Shewanellaceae > Shewanella > Shewanella sp. SP1S2-4. The sequence continues at coordinate 24,609 of NZ_JAUOET010000022.1, read as the reverse complement.
AATTAAGGTGTGATCCATAAACTCACAAAAGCTCGGAATATCGCGCGTCGTCGCAGGGTCATCGGCAATGATCAGCAGTGTCTCGCCAGCAGCCATTTGTCTTACCGTTTTACGCACCATCATTACAGGCTCTGGGCAGCGTAAACCAAGAGCATCGAGTCTATGCTGTGCGGTTGAGAAAGCGTCGTTCATATTACCTCTACTGAACGGTTAAGCAGAATTAGCTAATGTTACTCCAGCCCCCATGATAAACCAAGTTGGCGGTTTCAATTTGTGATCTGGTTTTATTGATGTGTTCTATCAATACGAATGTTAGATATTTAATGTTCCACGTGGAACATGATGACGAATGGGTTTAAAAATTACTCGACGGCTTTATTAACGCTTTGAGATTGAGAGATTGAATGGACATCAGCGGTACTATTCTCAGGTACTAAATCATTTGCTGCCGCCATAGTTTGTTGCTGCTGTTTGGACGCACGTTTGTAGCTATACATTCGCTGATCGGCTTTATGAATTAAGCTATTGGCTTCTTCATATTCGTAGGGCCCTGTATCAATAATGCCAAAGCTTAAGGAAATATTGTTTAAACTGAGTTTTATTTTTTGATTGAATCGAGTGATGAAATTATCCCGAGCTTGTTCTTCACGGCAGTTAGGCATGATGATACAGAACTCATCTCCACCATATCGAAAGCAATGGTCCTCGGCCCGAGTGATTTCTTTAATCGCTTTTGCTACAGCACGGAGTACTTCATCCCCAGATCTATGGCCTTGGGTGTCGTTGAATGACTTAAAATCATCTACGTCTAAGTAGATCACGCTGACTGGTTCGGCACGCCTTTGGGCAGCCCTGAGTATGCGCGTTGCCGTTTCTTGTAAGTGCCTAACGTTGAGCAGGCCTGTTAAGGGATCGGTTTGCGATAGTTCTTCTAACTGCTGTGTCCGCTCTTTGACTTTGCTTTCCATGCTTTGGGCATATTTTTCGGCTTTATCCTTAGCGTTCTCAATCTCGGATACTAAGCTGCGAATAAGTATCAAATACCAGCGTGACATCAAACAGCACCAGTTTATCAATCGCGACACGGATACATTCGCCTTGATGTGTATCTTGCACTGAACAGTTGATCACGGCGTAGATAAGCTCTTTTAGCGTGTGTACCGCAGATAGGTAAAGCTTAGGCTCAACACCAATGCGTTTATGGACCAACCCAATCCGCAGGCGATTGTTTACGTACTCAAGATCATAAACACCATTAAATAAATCAAGCACATACCTTCTCTGTGCGGTACGTAAGCGGGCAAGGGTGTCTGAGTCTCCGATCAGCAGCGCAATTTCTGACACGCTGGTTTGTAAGCCATAAAAGTCATCGACGATTTTATCGATGTTTTCTTCAATGATGGGCTTAAAGGATTGCAGGGCCTTTACGTCCGCCCCAGTAAAAGAGAAGAGCGCCTTACGAGACTCGATCTCCAGCTCAGTGATCCGCATTTGTTCGAAAAGGGTCTGTTCCGTTTGTAGCATCAGGCATTCCTCTTGTAAAACAACGAATTGCATCCTTGCACTACACTGCCTAGATTTGGCTGATGATTGCTTGCCTGTTGTCGTCCACAATAGCCAGTGATGCCCTTGTAGTTAAGTTGATAACGGACTGATTTTCAAATGAACAGCAGAAGAAATGAGAAATATTAATATTTACGCTGGCAGAAAATTTGGTATAAAAAAGCCGGAACAAGTTCCGGCTTTGAAATTATTCGAGTAACGAATTAAACGCGTTCGAATACAGTGGCGATACCTTGGCCTAAACCAATACACATGGTCGCTAACCCTAAGGTCGCGTCTTTGTCTTCCATTAAGTTGATCAGCGTCGTAGAGATACGAGCGCCTGAACAACCCAGTGGGTGACCTAGTGCAATCGCGCCGCCGTTGAGGTTGATTTTGTCATCAACCACATCTGCTAAACCTAAATCTTTCACACAAGGTAAAGACTGAGCAGCAAACGCTTCGTTAAGTTCAATCACATCTAAATCGGCAACGGTAATACCGGCACGAGCCAGTGCTTTTTGCGTGGCTGGCACTGGGCCGTAACCCATGATAGCCGCGTCACAACCTGCAACCGCCATGGAGCGAATGCGTGCTCGAATTGGCAAGCCAAGTGCGCGCGCTTTAGATTCTTCCATGATCAACATGGCTGAAGCGCCATCAGACAGTGCAGAAGAAGTACCAGCAGTCACAGTACCGTTGACTGGATCAAACACGGGGCGCAGTGCAGCCAAAGATTCCATTGTGGTTTCTGGGCGGATCACTTCGTCTTGCAGGACTTTAATTAAGGCACCATTAGCATCGTGACCTTCAATGCCATAGATTTCTTTGGCAAAGCGGCCTTCAATCGTCGCTGCATAAGCACGTTGATGTGAACGTACCGCAAACGCATCTTGCTGTTCACGGGTAATACCGTGCAGTTTACCCAGCATTTCAGCCGTTAAACCCATCATGCCAGAGGCTTTTGCCACGTTGTTAGCAAGACCTGGGTGGAAGTCGACACCATGGCTCATTGGCACGTGGCCCATGTGTTCTACGCCACCAATAATAAAGGTGTCGCCCATGCCAGTCATAATCGCACGCGCAGCTTGATGGATAGCATCCATTGATGAACCACATAGGCGGTTAACCGTCACAGCGCCAGCAGTCTTTGGAATGCCCGCTAATAGCGAAGCGTTACGGGCGATGTTGAAGCCTTGCTCTAGGGTTTGTTGCACACAACCCCAAATCACGTCTTCAATCAGGTTTGGGTCGAGTTGTGGGTTACGCAGCAACAGACCTTTCATTAATTCGGCAGACAGAGTTTCTGCACGCACATTACGAAATACGCCAGCCTTTGAGCGGCCCATCGGAGTACGGATGCAGTCTACGATAACAGCTTGTTTCATGATTAAATTCCTTTCCCGCTAATTAGGCTTGGTAGTAGCTACCGTTATTGGCTGCTAATGTGCGCATCGCATCTGTGACTTGATACAGACCGCCCAAGTGAGCGTATTTGTCTGCTAAGGCCACAAAGTTTGCGACACCCATGGTATCCAAGTAACGGAACACGCCGCCTCTGAATGGCGGGAATCCTAAGCCATAAACTAGGCCCATATCCGCTTCGGCAGGCGATGCGACAATACCTTCTTCTAAACAGCGCACGGTTTCGATGATCATAGGGATCATAGTACGGGCAATAATGTCATCGGCTTCAAAGGCTTTTAACTCGCCAAAGGCATCTTTCAATAGACCGTAGCTTGTTGGATCGACATCTTTCTTCGGCTTGCCACGGCTATCGACTGAATAGACATAGAAACCTTTGCCATTTTTCTGGCCAAGACGTTTGTTCTCAAACATCACATCAATCGCGTCAGTACCTGATTTACCCATGCGATCAGGGAAACCTTCAGCCATAACGGCTTGGGCGTGATGACCTGTGTCTAAACCGACTACGTCGAGCAGGTAAGCTGGACCCATTGGCCAACCGAATTGTTTTTCCATCACTTTGTCGATTGCAGCAAAGTCGCCACCTTCGGCAAGTAAGCCGTTAAAGCCTGCAAAGTAAGGGAAGAGTACGCGGTTAACGAAGAAGCCTGGGCAATCATTAACAACGATTGGGGTCTTGCCCATTTTGCTGGCATAAGCCACAACAGAGGCGATGGTTTCTTCAGAGCTGTGCTCGCCACGGATAACTTCGACCAACGGCATTTTGTGCACTGGGTTAAAGAAATGCATACCGCAGAAACGTTCAGGTTTCTTCATGCTCTTAGCGAGCAAGTTGATTGAAATCGTTGAAGTGTTTGACGCGATAATTGCATCTTCACTCACATAGCCTTCAACTTCGGCTAAAACCTGTGCTTTGATTTTTGGATGTTCAACAACGGCTTCAACGACGACATCACTGTGTTTAATCGCGGCATAATCTAATGAAGGCGTGATGTTGTTCAGCACTTTGGCCATTTTTTCTGGCGTTGAACGGCCACGGGCGACTTGGGCAGACAGCAGTTTAGCGGCTTCATTGAGGCCTAAATCTAATGCTGGCTGGGCAATGTCTTTCATGACAATCGGTGTGCCTTTGCTGGCGCTTTGGTAAGCGATGCCGCCGCCCATAATGCCTGCGCCTAATACGGCCGCGTTGTTGACTTCTTTCGCTAACTTGCCGGCTTTCTTCGCTTTACCTTTAACAAATTGATCATTAAGGAAAATACCGATAAGTGCCTTGGCAACGTCGGTTTTAGCTAGCTTGATAAAGGCTTGATGTTCGATTTGTAATGCTTCAGCACGACCTTTAGTCGATGCTTGCTCAATCACGCTTACAGCAGCCATTGGTGCAGGGTAGTGTTTACCCGCAACCGCAAACACCATGCCTTTGGCTGTGGTGAATGACATCATAGCTTCAAGTTTTGGCAGTGTTAGCGCAGACAGTTTACGGTTACGACGTGCTTGCCAATCCAGCTTTTCAGCAACGGCGTCTTTGAGCATTTGAATCGCAGCAGCTTCTAACGCTTGTGGTGCAACCACGGCATCAACAGCGCCGACTTTCAGTGCATCTTCAGCGCGTTGGTCTTTACCGGTCGTGATCCACTCAAGTGCGTTATCTGCACCAATCACACGTGGCAGACGAACTGTGCCGCCAAAACCTGGGATGATGCCGAGTTTAGTTTCAGGTAAACCGATTTTGGCTGTGGTGTCTGCGATACGGAAATCGGTTGCCAGAATGGTTTCACAGCCGCCACCTAAGGCAAAGCCTTTGATTGCTGATGCGGTTGGGAAAGGCAAGTCTTCGAGTTTGTTGAAGACTGCGTTGGCTTGTTCAACCCAAGAGAGCAATACGGCGTCATCTTGTGCGAACAGGCCTAAAAATTCGGTAATGTCGGCGCCCACAATAAAGGTATCTTTACTTGAGGTCAGCACTAACGCTTTGATATTGGAATCTTGCTTGATGCTGTCTAATGCCGCATCGAGCGAGGCGAGGGTTTCTCTGTCGAATTTGTTCACCGAACCGGGTGCGTTAAAGCACAGCTTGGCAATATTATCCTCGAGTAACTCAACCTGAATTGTAGGACTTTGGTAGATCATTGCTTGCTTCCTTTTGGCTTAAAAGTGATACCCACCATTATGTGTTGGTGCTAGTACGACTCTCTATCTCACAGCAGCTTCGGCCATCATTTGACCAGTTGTGTGCCAGTGTGCTTCGAAATTCGATAAATTACAACACCCAATTTAAACGACTGTTTAATTTCTTGTCGGCTAGAGTGATTTTTCACCTTTGTGATACACTGCACAGAGTGTAGAACACCTAGAATGCGTTAAATCACTTTGCGGATAAATAGGTCTTTGTGGCTGTTTACCTTAGACGTTTAAACGCTGCAGCCATGCTAGGGTTGAACATAACTCTTAAAGATAATCATGACGTTATTGCTTTAATGTTCTTTGTTCAGCGGCCATGTATTTTAGATTGAGTGACAGTTTAGTGTTTTGATTGAATCTGTTGTTCATGATCAGATTAAGAATATGTGAGCAAATTCGGCTCATATTATTAACTTTTATTCATTGCAGGAGATGACAAATGGATCAGTTGGCTCATCACTATCGTGCCCATATTGCCGAGTTAAACCGTCGAGTCGCAGAGATTTTGTCTCGAGAAGCCTTGTCTGGTTTAGTGATCCATTCGGGTCAGCCGCATCGGATGTTTTTAGATGATATCAATTATCCCTTTAAGGCAAACCCGCACTTCAAGGCATGGTTGCCTGTGCTAGATAATCCGAATTGCTGGTTAGTGATTAACGGCCGTGATAAGCCGCAGCTGATTTTTTATCGTCCTGTGGATTTTTGGCACAAAGTGTCTGATGTGCCTGATATATTTTGGACTGAGTATTTCGATATTAAGCTGCTAACTAAGGCTGATAAGGTCGCTGAGTTTTTACCGACAGATATCGCTAATTGGGCTTATTTAGGTGAGCATTTAGATGTAGCTGAAGTGCTTGGTTTTACCAGTCGTAATCCCGATGCTGTGATGAGTTATCTGCATTACCATAGAACCACTAAAACCGAATATGAGCTGGAATGTATGCGCCGCGCGAATCAAATTGCGGTGCAGGGACATTTGGCGGCTAAAAATGCCTTTTATAATGGTGCGAGCGAGTTCGAAATCCAGCAGCACTATTTATCTGCCGTAGGCCAGAGCGAGAATGAAGTGCCCTATGGCAATATCATCGCCCTTAACCAAAATGCGGCGATTTTGCATTACACCGCACTTGAACACCAAAGCCCTGCGAAACGTTTGTCATTTCTTATCGATGCCGGCGCGAGTTACTTTGGCTATGCCTCTGATATCACCAGAACCTATGCATTCGAGAAGAATCGTTTCGATGAATTGATCTCTGCGATGAACAAGGCACAGCTAGAGCTTATCGATATGATGCGTCCGGGTGTGCGTTATCCCGATTTACACTTGGCCACCCATGCTAAAGTCGCGCAAATGCTATTGGATTTTGATTTAGCCACAGGTGATGTCCAAGGTTTGGTCGATCAAGGCATAACCAGTGCTTTCTTCCCCCATGGCTTAGGTCACATGTTAGGCCTACAAGTGCATGATGTTGGCGGCTTTTCCCACGATGAACGCGGTACTCATATCGCGGCGCCAGAGGCCCATCCATTCCTACGTTGCACCCGCATTTTAGCGCCAAACCAAGTGCTGACCATGGAACCTGGGTTATACATTATCGATACTTTACTTAATGAGCTTAAACAAGATAGTCGTGGCCAACAGATCAACTGGCAAACGGTTGATGAGTTAAGACCTTTTGGTGGTATTCGCATCGAAGATAACGTCATAGTGCATCAAGATAGAAACGAGAACATGACCCGTGAACTCGGCTTGACTGATTGATCATAGGGTAAAGATTAGGGCGGATGTGTGCTCGAAAGTTATAGCGTTCCCTGTGAAGATATCGTGATTGAAGAAGAGATAAAGCATAGCCGCTTTATCTCTTTTCTCTTTCATTGCGATAGCTTTGATAAATTTAAGTTAGTACTCACTGACATAAAGCGTGACTATCCCGGCGCAAGCCATTATTGCTCTGCTTTTGTGGCTGGCGCACCGGATGATAGCGTCTTGATTGGTTCGAGTGATGACGGTGAGCCAGCAGGTAGTGCTGGTCGCCCTATGTTAGCTGTGTTGCAAGGGGCGAATATCGGCGAAGTAGGTGCTGTTGTGGTGCGTTATTATGGCGGCACTAAGCTAGGCGTTGGTGGACTGGTTCGGGCTTATACGTCGGGCTTACGGCAAGGTTTGGTTCAATTACCGACGCGACTTAAACAGTTACGTTATCCCGCCAAGTTGCATTGTGATTATGCGCAGTTGCGCGATGTTGAGCATCTATTACAGCAAGTCGATGCCGTGATAATCGATAAGCAATTTGCCGAAGCGGTCGATATTGTGTTCGAGATAGGCAGGCAGCAACAGGCATTACTGTGTGAGTCGCTGGCGACGCTCAGTCAGGGAAGTTTGAGGCCTGAGTTTGAGCTGTGATGCCTGCGTAAATTATGCCAAAATAGCCCAAATGCTGAAAATACCTTTGCAGCCAATGGAATGATTGAACTCGCTTAATGCAATATAAAACCATAATACGAATCATAGGCCTGCTGATTGGCTTATTTTCAATCACTATGCTGCCACCAGCACTGATCGCTGTTTGGTATAACGATGGCGGCGGCACGGCGTTTATGCAGGCATTCTTTGTCAGCCTATTTATTGGTTTCTGGCTCTGGTATCCCAATCGCCACTGTAAAGAAGAATTGCGTACCCGAGAGGGTTTCTTGATTGTGGTCCTGTTCTGGACCGTATTGGGTTCTATCGGTGCTTTACCGTTTATCTTCTCGAGTCAACCCGACCTCAGCTGGACCGATAGTTTCTTCGAATCTTTCTCTGCGTTAACCACCACCGGAGCCACAGTGATTGTCGGGCTCGACTTCTTACCTAAAGCCATTCTGTTTTATCGCCATATGCTGCAATGGCTCGGCGGTATGGGGATTATTGTGCTCGCCGTGGCGATTTTACCTGTGCTTGGCGTAGGGGGAATGCAGCTCTATCGCGCTGAAATTCCGGGGCCAGTGAAAGACAGTAAGATGACCCCGCGGATCGCCGAAACCGCTAAGGCACTGTGGTATATCTATTTATTGCTAACTATTTCCTGTGCGACCGCCTATTGGCTGGCGGGCATGAGTGTGTTCGATGCGGTTTGCCATTCATTTTCAACTATCGCTATTGGCGGTTTTTCGACCCACGATGCTAGCATGGGGTATTTCGATAGCTCAGTGATTAACCTTATTTGTGTGTTCTTTTTAATCGTTTCTGCAGTTAACTTTAGCGTGCATTTTGCGGCATTTTCGCGGCGAGGAATTAACGTTAGAGTGTATTTTAAAGATGCCGAATTTAAGATGCTGGTGGCGATTCAACTCATTCTTACCGCGATTTGTTTCCTCACGCTTTATCATTCGGGCATTTATGATTCGCCGGAAGAAACCTTAGACCATGCCTTATTTCAGGCGGTTTCCGTGGCCACTACCGCAGGGTTTGGTACTGAAAGCTTCCACATGTGGCCGCTGTTTTTACCTATTCTATTGATATTTTCGAGCTTTATCGGTGGCTGTGGTGGCTCAACTGCGGGTGGGATTAAGGTGATTCGGGTCATTTTGCTGCTGTTACAGGGCTCGCGCGAATTAAAGCGACTGGTTCATCCTAAGGCGATGTTCTCTATCCGTATCGGTTCTAAAGCTTTGCCCGATCGCGTTGTCGATGCCGTGTGGGGATTCTTCTCTGCCTATGCGCTGGTGTTTGTGATCTGTATGCTTGCACTCATGGCGATGGGATTAGATGATATTACTGCTTTTAGTGCCACCGCGGCTTGCTTAAACAACTTAGGCCCAGGCTTAGGCGCGGTAGCCAGTAACTACGCCAGTATTGGCGATGGCGCCAAATGGGTATTGGTCGCGGCTATGCTGTTTGGTCGCCTCGAAGTATTTACCTTACTGATTTTGTTTACGCCAACTTTTTGGAAGAATTAATCATGCAGACGTTAATAATCTATTCGACGATTGATGGCCAAACATTGGCAATTTGCCAAAAAATGAAGACGATTGCAGAGCAGGCGGGAGAGCAGGTTTCGCTGGTCACATTAGAGCAGGCTGATGCGTTGAGCTTAGCTGATTTTGATAAAGTGCTGATCGGCGCCAGTATTCGTTATGGTAAGCATAGACCTGAACTTTACCAGTTTGTGAACCGCCACCATGCGGTGCTCGATACTAAGATTAATGGCTTTTTTACCGTTAATGTCGTGGCGCGCAAACCCTTAAAGAATACGCCTGAAACCAATCCTTATATGCAAAAGTTTTTGCAGCTTTCACTGTGGCAACCTCAGCAGTTAGAAGTGTTTGCGGGCAAGATTGATTATCCTAAATACGGTTTCTTCGATCGCACTATGATACGTTTCATCATGTGGATGACTAAAGGGCCAACCGATATCACAGGCACCTTTGAGTTTACCGATTGGGAAAAAGTCGACGCCTTCGGTAACCGCTTTAGCCAGCACTAAAAACCATTAAGCCCTAATCACTTGCAAGCGATTAGGGCTTAAATTTAAGCTAGCTTTACCGTGTTACACTGCGCAGTAGCGGCTATGCAGAATCGAAATCACTTGGGTGACTTGTTCGTTCTTGAGCTTGTAGTAAACAATTTGCGAGCTCTTACGGGTATCCACCAGATCTTCAGCGCGTAATACGGCTAAATGCTGGGATAGTGCCGACTGGCTTAATGGCACAGTGGCATTGAGTTCAGTTACGCTCAACTCTTTGTCTAGTAATAGGCATAAAATCATTAGGCGATAAGGGTTCGCTATGGCCTTAAGCCATTTAGCCGCACTTTCCGCATTAGTTACCATTGCAGCTACATCTATGTCATTTTGCATAAGGTCACTCACTTCATCGCTTTTGATTAGATAATTCTAATTGAACACCTGTGTTTACGCAATCATACTGCTCAGCCATGCAGATCTCAATTTTTGCATCTCAGAATATGAGATACGGCTGATTTGTGATCCTATCAGAGGTTTATTTAACGTAATCTTGCCACAATGGTGACATTAACTCAGTGGATCGGTAATTCCCTATGACACGCGTTCTCGTACTTTATTTTACCCGTGGTGGCCACACGGCCAAGATTGCCAATGCAATTGCCGACCAATTAACCTTTCGTGGCGCTAAGGTCGACCTTGTCGATATCAACAGTGCTGCCGCGACTTGTATCAATTGGCCCGATTACGAGGTCGTCGCCTTAGGTGCCTGCGTACTCTATGGCACCTATGATAAGAGTGTGTTCAAGTTTATCGAGCAGCATGCAGAGGCTTTGGGTGCATTGCCAAACAGTTTCTTCTGCGTCAACGTGGTGGCGAGAAATCCAGAAAAACGTATTCCTGAGAATAATAAATATCTGCAAAAGTTCATCGCCTTATCGCCGTGGACGCCAGCCGATCTTAAAATTATTGCGGGGAAAGTGGATTATCCTTCATGGCCTTGGTACGACAGGTGGATGATCCAGTTGATTATGAAGATGACCAAAGGCCCAACCGATCCTAAGTCGGTTATTGATTACACCGACTGGGCAGATGTGAAGGTCTATGCCGATCATCTGTTGGAATTGGCCGAAGTTACCGCTATTTAGGACGAGTCAGGCTTAATAAAAAAGGCGCTTAACGAGTTAAGTTAAGCGCCTTTTTAGTATTCAAGCTCTACTGCATTAATACTTCCAAAAACTCGGGTGGAATAACACTGCTACGGTCAGAATCTCTAAACGGCCGAGGAGCATACCGAGTGACAAGGCCCATTTTGCTACGTCGGGCAGAGTTGAAAAGTTACCCGCAGGGCCAATAATTGGGCCTAAACCTGGGCCTACGTTGGTGACCGCCGTGATAGCGCCAGTAAAACTGGTCATAGGGTCGAGCCCTGTGAGCACTAAAATTACCGACAAGCCAACAATCACCATCACAAACAACAGCACGAAAGTGATCAGCGAGCGCACGATATCTTCACTGATGATGCGATTGTTGTAGCGTTCCCTAAAGATACCGTTTGGATGACATTGCTGTTTCAATTGCTCGCGCATAATGGCGCCAGCGATTTGAAAACGGAAGATTTTAATCCCGCCCGAGGTTGAGCCTGAGCAGCTACCGACAAACATTAAAAACAGGAAAGCGATGTTGGCAAAGGCGCCCCAAGCACCGTAATCCGTTAAGCCATAACCTGTGGTGGTCACCACAGAAACCACGTTAAAGCTAGATAAACGCAGTGCATCGAGGAGTTCAATGTCGCGGGTTTGCCACAGCCAAAAGCCAATAGAACAAGACACGAAGGTCAGGAAAAACAAGAAGCCTTTGACCTGAGCATCGTTCCAAATGCGCAGATCCCTTTGCTGTATGGTGTGCACAAACATGAGTAGTGGTAAGCCACCCGCCGCCATAAAGAACACGCCAACCCAGTGAGCTGAGTGCGAAAACGCGGCCATTGAGCTATCAGATGTTGAGTAGCCGCCGGTCGATAGGGTGGTCATGGCATGGTTTATGGCTTGAAACCACGTCATTCCCGCCAGATGATAAGCAACGCAGCAGGCAACAGTCAGCAAAATATAAATAAAGAATAAGTACTTAGCCATACTTTGGGTGCGTGGTACGGCTTTATCGCTCCAATCCGAAGATTCAGTGCGGAACAGCCGCATACCACCGACGTTCAAGAAGGGCAGAATGGCCACCGCCATCACGATAAAACCAATCCCACCTAGCCACTGCAATAAAGAACGCCAGATTAAAATGCTGTGATCCATGGTATCCAACCCCGAGAGCACAGTAGAACCTGTGGTCGTGATGCCGGACATAGTCTCAAAGAAGGCGTCGGTATAGCCAATCCCGTGATACAGGGTAAAGGGCATGGCCGCAAACAGGCTTACGATCAACCACGTTAGGCTGGTCAGCAGGAACATATCGCGGATATTGAGGTTAATGGTTTTACTCTGGCCATTGTGTAAACACAAGCTGGCACTAATGCCTGTCACTAACGCCGACAGCATGAAAGAGCCTACGGTTTCCTCGGCATTGAATACGGCGAGGAGCAGTGGGATCAACATGAAGGCTGTCAGCATGGACAAAAACAGCCCTAAAATAAACAATAGTGGTCTAAAGTTCAGCATAAGTTGGCTTACTTAGGTTTTAGAAGAAGAAAGCACTTGGTTGGAAAAGCTTCTCGACTTCGCCGACAAACTTTTTATTCACTAGGAATAAGATCACGTGATCCCCTTGTTCTATCACGGTTTTGTCGTGAGCCATTAATACTTCGTCGTTGCGGACAATAGCACCAATGGTGGTTCCCGGTGGCAACTTAATATCGCCAATGGCTTTGCCAACCACTTTAGACGTGCTGGCATCCCCGTGGGCAATCGCTTCAATTGCCTCGGCGGCGCCGCGACGTAGGGAGTAAACGTTACAGATATCACCCTGACGGATATGGGTTAACAGTGCCGAAATGGTGGCTTGTTGGGGTGAGATAGCAATATCGATGTTAGCTTCTTGGACGATATCGACATAGGCTTCGCGCTGGATCAGCACCATGACCTTTTTTGCGCCCATACGTTTTGCCAGTAATGCTGACATAATGTTGGCTTCGTCGTCATTGGTCACCGCAATAAATACGTCGGTTTGATCTATGTGTTCTTCGAGCAGTAATTCTTGATCTGAAGCGTCACCGCAGAACACGGTAGTATTTTCCAGTTGCTCCGATAGGGCTTCAGCGCGCTCATACTTATGCTCAATCAGTTTAACTGAGTGGGTACGCTCAAGGCGTTTGGCTAAACCTAAGCCTATGTTACCGCCACCGGCGATCATAATGTTGCGGTAGGAGTTATCGAGCTTCTGCATTTCGCTCATCACAGCGCGAATGTGGCGACTGTCGGCGACGAAGAAGACTTCATCATCGGCTTCGATAATCGTGGTACCGCGAGGCATGATAGGGCGGCCTTGGCGGAAAATCGCCGCAACCCGGGTATCAATATTCGGCATGTGTTCGCGCAGTGCCGCTAACGCATTCCCCACCAGTGGACCACCATAATAGGCACGAACGGCCACTAGGCTTAGCCGTCCTTCGGCAAATTCGAGTACTTGTAGCGCGCCGGGATATTCAACGAGTCGCTGAATGTAAGCGGTCACTAACTGTTCAGGGGCGATTAATTCATCGATCACGAAGCCGCCGCGGGGGCGACCGTCGCTATTTTTGGTTTCACTGTCGATAAAGAGTTTATCGCGCATCGCCAGATAGGGTTCTGAGCGAATACGGGCAATTTTTGTTGGCGTGCCGAAAAGAGTGTAAGCAATCTGACAGGCGGCCATGTTGCATTCATCGCTATTGGTTACCGCGATCAGCATGTCGGCATCTTCTGCGCCCGCTTCTCTGAGCACATCAGGGTGGGCTGCATGGCCCGCCACAACGCGAAGGTCATATTTATCTTGCAGGGCGCGTAGTCTGGATTTGTCATGATCGACTATGGTGATGTCATTATTCTCACCTACCAAATTCTCGGCCAAGGTTCCCCCGACTTGACCCGCACCTAATATGATAATTTTCATGGCCTTGCTTACTTCCTAATCGGTCGCTTTTAATAAACGGGCGTAATAGAACCCATCCATATTGTCTTGTCCTGGCGTGATTTGCCAACCTATATCCTGTGGCGAATTTTGCTGGGAGAGTGTGTCTAGCTTAGCATCTGCCGTTCTCTCTAAAAACGCACTGATCTGGTCGCGATTTTCCTGCGGTAAAATCGAGCAAGTGGCATAAAGAAGCGTGCCACCGGGTTTGAGCCACTTCCAGCAATGATCGATAATTTGCTGTTGTAGTTCAGCCAGTTCTTCGATGTCATGGTTTTTGCGTAACCATTTAATATCGGGATGGCGGCGGATCACTCCCGTGGCCGAGCATGGCGCGTCCAGTAAGATACGATCAAATTGTCCACCTTGCCACCATGAGTCAATATTGGCCGCATCGCCATGGATAAGCTCCGCTTTTAATGACAAGCGGTCAAGGTTCTGTTGTACGCGCTCGAGGCGTTTGGCATCAAAGTCGACGGCAACCAGTTTAATGCTTGGTTCAAGTTCAAGTAGATGACAGCTTTTACCGCCGGGCGCCGCGCAGGCATCGAGGATTAACTCATTCGCTTGTGGCGCCAGTAATGTCGCCGCCCATTGCGCCGCGCCATCTTGCACAGATGCTGCGCCTTCATGGAAGCGTGGCAGTGTGGCGACATCCTTTGGATGCGCTAAAAGAATTGCATCGGCACTGCTGCCTTCGCTCGCTTCAATCTCGAGTTCGGCTAAGGCGGCGAGGTATTCGGTACGGCTCTGGGATAAGCGATTGTTACGCAGCCACATAGGTGGGCGTTCATGGCTTTGTTGAATGATGTCTTGCCACTGCTCGGGATAGGCTTCTTTCAAGCGCTTAATCAACCAAGCGGGCGTGTTGTAGCTTAAGGTATCTGACTCAGTGCTTAGCGGCGAAAGCTGACGCTGAATGTTGCGCAGTACACCGTTAACGACCTTGACCATGCCTTCAAATTTTAACTGGCGACAGGCTTCGGCGGTTTCTGAAATCGCGGCGTGGCTTGGAATGCGAGTGAAGTAAAGTTGATAGCAACCTATGATAAGCAGCTGGTGGATAATCCTTTGCTTACCTTTGAGTGGTTTCGCTAGGCATTCACTGATGCGTTTCTCTATTTGCGGCAGAGTGCGCATCACGCCGTAACAGAGCTCGGCGAGTAGGGCTTTATCTTTGCCACTGGCAAGGTGCTTTTGTTGATCGGGCAATGCCACTGAGAGTGACACGCCTTTTTCTAATACTTCGAAGATGGCTTTCGCAGCCAGCGCGCGCAAGTTCATACTATTGTGCCTCGTTTGCGAGGCGAGTATTCGGGCTAAACCATTCACCTCGAGCATTGAGAATATCGGCAATATTGAGCGGCTTTTTCCCTGGCAGCTGCATATTCAGCAGGGTTAACACGCCGTCGGCGGTGGCGACTTCTATGCCTTTTTTGCTGGCGCTGATAATAGTGCCCGGAGCGGCTGTGCTGGTGGTTTCGCTAACTTGGGTCTGCCACACTTTAATGGTATTGCCTTGATGCTCAAAGTAACTCACTGGCCAAGGATTAAAGGCACGGACTTCTTGCCAGAGTTGCTGGGCAGATTTATTCCAATCGAGTCTGGCTTCTTCTTTACTGAGTTTTTCTGCGTAGTTCGCTAAGGCTTCATCTTGTTTTTCAGCGGCTAAGGTGCCGTTTGCTAGACCTTCGAGGGCTTGCAATAGGGCAACAGGACCTTGTTCCGCCAGTTTCTCGTAAAGGCTGGCTGAGGTGTCGCTATCTTCAATCGGCAGAGTGGTTTTCAGTAGCATATCGCCGGTATCTAAACCCACATCCATCTGCATAACGGTCACGCCGGTTTCTTTGTCGCCGGCCCAAAGCGCGCGTTGGATCGGTGCGGCACCACGCCAGCGTGGCAAAATAGAACCGTGAACGTTAATACAACCTAGACGCGGCGTATCTAATACGACTTTTGGCAGGATCAGACCGTAGGCAACCACCACCATGATATCGGCATTCAGCGCGGCAAGTTCTTGTTGCGCGGGTTCTTTACGTAATGAACCGGGTTGATACACAGGAATGTTGTTGGCGACGGCGAGTTCTTTTACTGGGCTGGCGGTCAGTTTCTTGCCGCGGCCAGCGGGTCTATCGGGCTGAGTGTAAACGCCAATCACATTATGGTGTGAGTTCAACAGTGCTTGTAAGTGGCGAGCGGCAAAATCCGGTGTTCCGGCAAAGATGATGTTGAGTGGTTTCAAATCTGATCCTATGCTTCTTTGGCGTCCAATCGGGCCGCTTTTTCAAGTTTTTGTTTGATCCGCTGACGTTTTAGCGGCGACAGATAATCGACAAACAATTTGCCTTTGAGGTGATCCATTTCGTGTTGAATACAGATAGCAAAAAGCTCATCGGCCTCAACAATAAATTCGTTGCCGTGCCTGTCTAAGGCTTTTACCGTAACAAATTCGGCGCGATCGACTTTGGCATAAATGCCCGGCACCGACAGACAACCTTCTTCATTGCAGAAGTCGCCGCGGCTGGCGATAATTTCGGGATTAATAAACACTTTCGGTCGCTCGACTTCATCTTGTAAGTCCATGACAATAAGTTGTTTATGGTAATCCACTTGGGTCGCGGCCAGACCGATACCTTTTTCTTGGTACATGGTTTCGAACATATCATCAATTTGAGTTTGCAGCTCGGCATTAAACTCTGTGATGGGTGTGGCTTGTGTCCGCAATCTTTCGTCAGGAAATTGTAATACTTTTAATTGTGCCATACATAAACTCTTAACAAGTCTGTCAAATCTCTGCCAGTTAGTTATACTGACTGATGCTAATGGGTTAATTTTAATCTTTAGTGCCTATCAATAACAGTAAAAGCTCAAACTAAGAGCCAAACAACATGGAAATACCCATGAAACGGTTAATTTTACTCGCGTTAATGACATTCAATTGCACGTTTGTTGCCGCCGATACCCTTACGCTGAAAGCGGGGCATCCTGAGTCATATGTGGTGAAAAAGGGCGATACTCTTTGGGATATCTCCGCAGCGTTTCTAAATGATCCATGGAAATGGCCACGTCTTTGGGATGTAAACCCACAGATTGCCAATCCCCATCTTATTTATCCTGGCGATCAACTCACACTCGTGTTTGTCGATGGTCAGCCTCGGTTAGTGCGCAATGGCGACATGGTCGACAGTGCTAAACCCCATGTAAAGAAGAGTCCTGAAGGACGGATCATTGCTAAGAGTAATGCCATTCCTGCCGTCGACTTGGCCTTGATTGAACAGTATTTAGTGCAGAATCGCGTTGTCGCAACCGACTGGCTTGCCGAGCAACCTATGGTATTGGCAGGCGAAAGCCCATCGCGTCACCATATTGTGGGTGATGTGATTTATATCGATGCTGAACTGCCGATGAATCAAAAATACGGTGTTTACGAACGTGGTCGCGAGTTTTTCAATAAAGCCTCAGGCGAAGCGATAGGACAAGAGGCCATTTTAGCCTCAACTGGGCAAGTGGTGGAGTCTGGTAAGGTTTCAAAAATTAAGTTGTTAACCAGCTTTCGTGAAACTAAAGCGGGTTTCAGAGTCATGCCGATGGAAAGTGATTCCTTGATGTCAGCTTACTTTACGCCAAAACCGGCAGAGTTAAAGACGCCAGCCGTCGTGCTTGCTATCGAATCAAAGATGCGTGAAGCGGGTAAGTTGGATGTGGTGTATTTAGATAAAGGCACCCAGGATGGGGTTGAGCCCGGAGTCGTGTTCTCTATTTACCGTGATGGCGAAGTCATCGTCATCAACAATGATGGTATGCCAGTGCCTGCCACTGAGCGCACCGCCTACGATAACTTAATGGCATCTGTCTCATCGGATCGCGCTATTCAAATGCCAGATATCTATCATGGCAAATTGTTGGTGTTCAAAGTATTCGACAAAGCGAGCTTAGGTTTGATTGTCTCCACCGAGCGGCCTGTGCGTGTCGACGATAAGTTAATTGCCCCTGAGTCTTTAGCCTTAAGAGGTCAGTAATATCTGAACATTTGGTCGATTGGTTAGTTGTTTGCGCTGTATCTGGGCTGGGACCCGCTCGGATCCAACAATTATTAACGCACATGGAAGTGGACGACCTCAGGCAAAGGTTAGAGCACGAGAGAGAAGCGCTACCTTTATCTGACCATCTGCTCCATAGTCTTGCTATTGATTATCAAAAAGTCGATGTCGCCCTCGAATGGCAGCAACAAGCCGCTGACCATCATCTCGTTTGTTTCTCCGATCCGCTTTATCCGCCGTTATTAAAACAACTCTCAGATCCGCCCGCCGTCCTGTTCGTTAAAGGTTGTTTGGAGGCGTTAGCCCTTCCTTATCTTGCAATTGTTGGCAGTCGTAATGCTTCTCCAGGTGGATTGCAGGTCGCTTATCAGCTGGCTGCGGAGATGTCCTCAATGGGATTTGGTATCTGTAGCGGTATGGCGATGGGGATTGATGGCGCTGCCCATAAAGCCTGTGTTGAACATCAAGGGCGAACCATTGCTGTGCTCGGGACTGGCATTGAGACTGTTTATCCACGAAAACATCGGCAGCTTTATCATGATATTCAGCAACAAGGCTGTATACTTAGCGAGTTTTGGCCAGATGTCGGTCCCTTTGCGGGGAATTTCCCGAAACGAAATCGGATTATTAGCGGTCTTTCTTTAGGGACACTTGTGGTTGAAGCCTGTCGTAAAAGCGGTTCTTTAATCACAGCGAGGTTGGCGATGGAGCAAGGGCGTGAGGTGTTTGCCGTTCCGGGCTCAATCTTGGGCGGTTACCATCAAGGCTGTCATGATTTATTACGTGATGGGGCAAAACTTGTGGAAACAGCCGCCGATATAGTGGAGGAGTTGGCAAGTTTAACCGCTTACCACCTTGAAGAATTGAAGTTATGCCACCATATACAGCAAGGCGAGATTTGTAATTTGCCATTTTCGTCTCTGTTAGCTAGTGTAGGTTATGAAACTACATCCATTGATGCAGTCGTTGAACATAGTGGGAAAACGATAGATCTGGTGTTAGAACAAATGCTTGAACTTGAGTTGCAAGGTTGGGTGATTGCAGTACCCGGTGGTTACGTCAGAGTAAAGAGGAGCTAGCCATGTTTGATATCCTCATGTATCTATTTGAAAACTATGTTCACAGTGAAGTTGAACTACTAGTTGATGAAGACGAGTTAACCAAGGAACTCACTCGTGCCGGATTTCATCAATCCGAGATTTTAAAAGCGTTAACTTGGTTAGAGCGCTTAGCTGAATTACAAGAAGGGGATAAACCTTATCTTTGTAATCACGATCAGCATTCGTTTCGTATCTATACAAAGGACGAAATGGACAAGCTGGATGTGGAATCCCGCGGTTTCTTGCTGTTTTTAGAGCAAGTTAAAGTGCTGAATGTCGAAACCCGTGAAATGGTGATCGATAGAGTCATGGAGTTGGATGAGCCAACCCTGATTTTAGAAGATCTCAAATGGGTTATCTTAATGGTGCTGTTTAATGCTCCTGGCCATGAGTCCGCTTATGAGCAAATGGAAGATTTGATCTTCGAACAGCCTGAAGGCCGACTGCATTCTTAATTGTTGTGAAAGATGAATTATGAGAGAAAGGAGGCTAAGACCTCCTTTTTTGATGCCATAAATTCCTTGATGGCACTGCGCTTGATATCCTAATGCGCTACGACAGGTGGTGAATGATTATGTCTAAGATTGATGAACAATTATTTAGTGCCCACGAACACGCACTGGAAAAAGAATACGAACTTTGTCCTGAATGTGGCAGCGAGTTATCGGTCAAACACAGTAAGCACGGTGGTTTTATTGGCTGTAATAATTACCCTAGCTGTAATTACACTCGACCCTTAGTGCAGCACGAATCTATTGAAACTCAAGTGATTGAAGGTTCTGTATGCCCTGAATGCGGTCACGAACTGGCGGTAAAGTCAGGGCGCTTTGGGATCTTTATTGGGTGTACTCAATATCCTAGCTGCACGCATATTGAAAAACAGGATCAAGCGAGTGACAAGCCTGACATTCCTTGCCCTGAATGCAAAGCGGGTAAGCTTGAGCACAGAACGAGTCGCTTCGGAAAGAGTTTTTATGCCTGCAGTGCTTACCCTAAGTGTAAGTTTATTGTGAATTATCCTCCGGTTGCTGAAGCTTGCCCGAGTTGTGGTTTTGGGATCTTAGTCGAGCGTAAAGGTGCGGCTGGGATGCGTTTAGAATGTCCGCAAAAAACCTGCAAGTACAAGCGCCCCTTGTAGCGAGGCCATTGCATAATATTTGTTGCCTTAGTGCGGCTTGAGTATAATCCCCAACCGGCCGTTAGATGGGGCGGCGAAGATTCGGGTAATGACAAAAACTGATAAGACGCATAAGGTGATTTGATAATGTTGCAGCTACACCCATCCGATATAAAAGACATCATTCTTGACGGTGGCGTTATCGCTTATCCAACTGAGGCGGTTTATGGCCTAGGTTGCGACCCTGATAACGACACTGCTATCCAAAAGTTATTGGCGGTAAAACAGCGCCCATGGCAGAAAGGATTGATTTTAGTCGCCAGTGATTTTCGGCAGCTTTTAGCCTATGTTGATGAGTCACAATTAACTGCTGAGCAGCTCGAGTTTGCATTTTCCAAGTGGCCGGGGCCTTTTACCTTTGTCATGCCAATCAAAGCGCATGTTTCAAAATACCTCTGTGGCGAATTTGACTCTATTGCAGTGCGAGTGTCGGCCCATGCTGGGGTACAAACCCTGTGCCGCGCGCTTAATAAACCTTTAGTGTCGACCAGCGCTAACCTTGCAGGTGAAGATCCCGCATTAACTGCCGCTGAAATCCTCGCTGATTTTACCGGTAAAATCGATGCACTGGTATTAGGCGAACTCGGCGAACAACGTCAGCCCTCGACCATTATCGATGCACGAAGCGGCAAAATTTTACGAAATGGACAATGAGCAAACCAATAATAAGGATAACAAGATGAGTGTGCCTGATGCTGCAGTGGTAAAAGCGTTTTTACTCGATTTACAAAACCGAATTTGTGCCGGTTTACAGGCTCTGGATGGCCAAGCAACGTTTGCCGCCGATTCATGGACCCGCGACGAAGGCGGTGGTGGCACGAGCCGAGTATTAACCCAAGGTGCAGTATTCGAGCAAGCTGGAGTTAACTTTTCCCATGTGACTGGCGCCGCTATGCCGGCGTCAGCTACGGCGCATCGCCCAGAATTGGCGGGTCGCAGTTTTGAGGCTATGGGTGTGTCTTTAGTGATCCATCCTAACAATCCGTATATCCCGACGACTCACGCCAATGTGCGCTTCTTTATCGCGCAAAAAGAAGGTGCCGATCCTGTGTGGTGGTTTGGCGGTGGTTTTGACTTAACACCTTATTATCCATTTGAGGAAGATGTGCGCGAGTGGCACCAGACGTCTAAGGATATTTGTGCGCCTTTCGGGGATGAGGTTTATCCCAAGTATAAGAAATGGTGCGATGAGTATTTCTTCCTGCCGCATCGTAATGAAACCCGCGGCGTAGGCGGACTGTTTTTCGATGACTTGAATCAAGCAGGATTTGATCAAAGCTTTAGCTTTATGCAAGCCGTGGGCAATGGCTTCTTAACGGCTTATGCGCCGATTGTTGAGCGTCGTAAGGATACTGAGTTCGGTGAGCGTGAGCGTCAGTTCCAACTCTATCGCCGTGGTCGTTATGTTGAGTTTAACTTAGTCTACGACAGAGGCACTTTATTTGGTCTGCAGACGGGTGGACGTACCGAGTCTATCTTAATGTCGATGCCGCCATTAGTGCGTTGGCAATATGCTTATACGCCAGAGGCGGGAAGCCCAGAGGCAGATTTGTACGATAACTACCTCAAACCACGCGACTGGGTTTAGCCGTTAATCTTAAAAAGTGGATGCCATATCCACTTTATTGATTACGCATATGATCGGCCAGAGTTGAAATCGCCTCAAAGATGGCGGCTCGATGCTCTGGCTTTTTAATATTCTCTTCAATCGCAAACTTCATACAAAATAGCCATTGATCGCGCATTGCCTCATCAATATCGACATGCATGTGTCGTGCACGCAATGCGGGATGACCATATTTTTGCTGATAAAGCTGCGGTCCGCCGAGCCAACCACTTAAAAATTCAAACAACTTTTGTTCAGACTCCGCAATGGGCGCCCTATGAATGGCAAGCAGTGTTGTCGTTTCTGTTGAGCTTGCCATCTTCTGATAAAAACATTTAGTGATCGCGCGGATCACTTTTTCGCCGCCGATTAAGTCATAGGCGTTAGATTGACTCGGATCGCGATCATCCTGCGGAGTGTGTTTACTAAAAATCTTTTTAAGCCAGTTCATTGGAATAGTCGTTCACTAAATAGAGTGTATTGAGCCGATGGCGCATTATAGCGTGAAACCTAGCGTGAAATTTAGTTGAGCATAATTCGTCTTGCATGGGCTCAAAAGCGCGGTAGACTGCAAAGCCATTGAACCTAAAATTTCATATCGCTATGACAGACAGATACGCAGTGTTTGGCAATCCAATTAGCCACAGTAAATCGCCGTTCATCCATGGACAATTTGCCGCGCCCACCCAAGAGTCATTAACCTATGAAGCCATTCTCGCTCCGGTCGATGGTTTTGAAGCCTCATTGACGGCGTTTTTCAATGCGGGCGGTAAGGGCGCCAATGTGACAGTGCCTTTTAAGGAGCAAGCTTTTGCGCTGTGTGACAGTCTCAGCCCAGAGGCCAAGCTCGCTGGCGCGGTAAACACCTTAAGTTTATTGGTCGATGGCACCATTCGCGGTGATAACACCGACGGCTTAGGGCTGGTGGCCGATCTCATCGCTAACTTAGGCAGCTTGCAAGATAAGCGCGTGTTACTTATTGGTGCTGGTGGCGCGGCGCGCGGTTGTGTTCTGCCGTTATTAAATGCGGGAATTGCGCAACTGACCATCAGCAATCGCACCCACACTAAGGCGCAGCTTTTGGTCGATATCTTTACTTCTGTGGATAACGGCGCTTACGCGAGTAAAGTCACCGCCGTAGAAATGAGTGAGCTTGCGGGCGAGTTCGATATCATTATTAATTCAACCTCTGCTAGCCTTGCGGGCGAGTTGCCACCTTTGCCAGCACATATCATCACCACCCAAACCGTTTGTTATGACATGATGTATGGCGCCTCGGTCACCGCGTTTAACCAATGGGCACTCTCCCAAGGTGCAGCGAAAGTCATTGATGGGCTAGGTATGTTAGTCGGACAAGCGGCCAAGAGTTTTACCTTATGGCGAGGTATTGAGCCCGACACCCAAGTGGTGTTGACGCTTTTGCGGGACAAACTAATGGCAGAGCCTAAGTAGGAAGCATGAATCAAAGTATTCTTTTCCCCGATCTGCAATATTGGGACGATGCCCAAGGGCAAATCTGTTTTATGGCGCAATCGCAGGGGATGAACATCAAGTGCTATATCAGTGCCGCCAAATTACGTGAGCTGAATGATTTCTCTGAACAGCCGAGTACCGATGAAGCGGCTGCTATGCTGGCATTGTTTGATGCGGTGAGATTTGACGCCGAAGAAATGGCTGAAGACTTAATCGAAGCCGAAGAGTTTGATGAGTTTGGCGCAGTACGCCTAGGCTAGCTTGATAGCGAGTTTCAGTGGATAGATTTTGAATCAATAAATAGCAAAAGGCGGCAGAGACTGAATGAGTCTCTGCCGCCTTTCTTATATAGCGATACTAAGCGACTAACGCTAACTGACTAGATGTTTTGTAACTCAACTAAGTACTCGTTTTTCAGTCTGACATAGTTGTCGGCAGATTCTGGCAAAAAGGCCATTTCGGCAGGTGTTAATGGACGAGTCTGCTTAGCTGGGCTGCCTACATATAAATAGCCGCTCTGTAATACCTTGCCCGGTGGCACTAAAGAGCCCGCACCTAAGATCACATCATCTTCTAAAATCGCACCGTCGAGAATAATTGCACCCATACCCACTAATACTCGATTACCGACTTTGCAACCATGAAGCATCGCCTTGTGACCAATAGTCACATCATCACCAATAATCAGTGGATGACCATCGGGACGAGCAGCTGACTTACGCGTTACATGCAATATGCTACCGTCTTGCACGTTCGAGCGCTTACCAATACGAATATGGTTAACATCACCACGCGCCGCCACCATAGGCCAAATACTGGCATCAGTATCTAGTGCAATATCACCAACAAGCACCGAAGCTTCATCTACATACACATTATTGCCTAATTGAGGATGAATACCTTGGTAAGTTCTGAGTGGCCCTGACATAAAAAAGTCCCTAATTGAGTGGTTTTTTGCATTATAAAGGTTAAAAACTAGCTGGTCAGGTCAAATATCCAACGAACAGTGAGAAAATGACAATTATCTTAAAAATAGGGGTTGCGCACTTTCTCAATCTCCCTATAATGCGCATCCACTGACACGGCAGACAGCGAAAGCCAGCTGACGAGTTAGGTTGAATTGAATGGCTTACTCTCTGTTGAGAATGGCACTTAATTCAAGCGCAGCAAGAAGTTGTAAAAAACTCCTTGACGCGAAACGGGAAATGCGTAGAATACGCAGCCCTAGCCACCTGGAAGCGTTCGGCGCTCAGTGTGGTACTCAAGTCCTCTTACGGATATTGAGTTGCTCTTTAACAAGATAAAACAAGAAATCTGTGTGGACACTCACAGGTGTTGAGTTAATCGAAACTGCTTAACCTTCGGGTTGGCAGTCAAAAATTTAAATCAATGTAACAATGAGTGTTCATAGCAATATGTACAGTTTGTTTTAGCCCTTCTTTTATAGGGAGTGCTAGAAACAAAAAATCAGAATTCATTGAGCCGCTGATTCCTTCGGGATGAA